>NZ_JBBHKR010000069.1:0-62852 GCF_037389425.1 Stygiolobus sp. CP850M | reverse complement strand
AGGTGGACCAGGTGGTGGAGGACCAGGAGGTGGACCAGGTGGTGGAGGACCAGGAGGTGGACCAGGTGGTGGAGGACCAGGAGGTGGACCAGGTGGTGGAGGACCAGGAGGTGGACCAGGTGGTGGAGGACCAGGAGGTGGACCAGGTTCTCAAAATTGTATTAATCTACTTAGTAGTGGTCCTAAGGCAAATGTACCCTATTACTCGAATTACGCGCCGCTAGGTGGTTATGCAGTGTGGACTGGTGACGCTGGCATTGTAATAGGTAATGGGATAGCTAATACAGGTAATCCCCCCGGTCAACCTAATCCCCCCGGTGGTGGCAACAATAATGAATTCTATATAGCATTTACTGTACAATTGTATAACGGCACGTGGGTAACGATAGTAGACCCCAACCCTGTACCAGCTGAAACTACATTAAACGGAAATCAAGCTACGTATCTTATGATGGTTGCTGGTTCATACAACGCCTCAACCGGAGTTATGTCCCTATATGTCAACGGTTCACTAGTTTCACAAGTACAGTTAAAACCTAATTTATCACTAAATAATAGCCCGCTATCTATAATAGACACCGGGTCAGTGTATAATGTTACTAACGGTAATTTGCTTAAATCATTGCCAGGCGTCGCGGGTGATGTATGTACAGGTGACTCACCGAGTTACTCTTTTGACGGAGCTTTAGGTCCAACTATTATCTATAATGTTTCGCTTACACCTCAGGCGATAAGCTTCTTGTACCACGGTGGACTACCCGACTTTAATGACATAAAAATAATGTGGACTCAGAACTACGTAGTTTACTCTAAGATACTTAATGTTTACCCATTGCAAACTGAGGAATATTATAGTACACAAACACCTCATGGAGAAAAAAACGGACAATACGGATATGTAAACGGTCAGATGGTAGGGTATGAGGTATATAACTTAGTGAACGAGAGCCAATACGATGCGTTTTGGGCCTTGGCCGGTGCCATACCTACCGCTTTCACCCCGTTCGGTGCTTTGGTGATATGGAGTGGTGCAACCCCGTTAGTGTTTAACCCCGCTGTACTATCAGAGACCGGTCAGAATGTGACAATAGAATTCCAAGCTAACTTGGTTCCCCCTGAGAAGGGTGCTTATATCTTTTCCTATAACTTTACGGATTGTCCACCGGGGATTACCACCGAGACTAATGGTGGTAAAGTCGTGTGGGCAAATGAGTATGGTAAAGTTTACATAAACGGAAAATTGGTGTTTAGCGGGTATATGAGTGGTAGCAACAAGCAGATACATGTCCTTTATTCAGATGATCCTTCGGCGATGAGCAATAACCAACCAATATTTGATTATACCCTGACCGGAAGTGTAAATATTACTATAGTCTTTACATTTAATATACCATCCGACTATAGTACATCCGAGCCATTAGGTATATTCTTCGGGTTGATGTGGATACCACCCGGCTATAGTTCGTTTGTCCCGGTGCCGATTAGCTCTTTCCAAACTCCTTCTGAGTGATTCGTATGACAATTAAAGCAAAACCAATTATTTTTGCTTTTTTTGTAGTAGTTGCCTTAGCTTCTGTGGAGTCAGCGTCTTATAATACGATATCCTTATCCATCCCTCAGGGTTCAAACACTTTCACGTTTGTAAATGGTGAAATGTATTTAGGTACTGTTAATGGGATATTCTCATTAGAGAATGACTCCTATATTTTGACGGGTTATGATATTAAATGTCTTGCTTTCCTTGATGGGTTCTATTTCATAACTACAAATGGTTCTCTGTACTTTTATAATGGGACAGTAACACAAATCGACGTCCCTTTACCTCAAAGGTTATTTGTAGATAACTATACCAGTGAACTGTATGTAGCAGCTAACTATCAATATGTGTACGTAATTAAGGGCACTCATATAGTTAAGTCTTATTACATTTACGAGAGCTTTGGATTCCTTACGTTTACAAATTCTTATGCTATTGTCGACTCGGGGGAAGGTTATACTTTCTTATATTATAACGGGAGTAACAGGACGGTCTGCTACTATCAGGACGCTCTGACAGCTATGACTTTCGCTAATAATACATTTATATCAGGGAGCTTTTCCCCTAACGGGCTATGGGTTTTCAACAACTTATCGGTGTTGGACTTATTCGTTATACCAATAAACTACTTCTCTCAATTACCTTATTACAACATTGACTACGTACCTCTGCCTTTCACCCCCTACTGGATATACTATAATAACGGGCTTGTGTATGTGGCTGGGGAGACGGGATATGAAGTCTTAGATTCCCTTAACGGATATCAAGTAATTTACTCTAACTTTACTCCGGTCTTAGACGCAGTAGGTTATAACGGAGCTTTTTATGTGCTCACTAAATACGGACTGGTGAAAGTTGAGTTGCTCCCTCCACCAGTATACGTGTTGACGCTTAAGGAATTAGGTCTACCTTCTTACGGTACTTTTACAGTTGAAATCAACGGTCAGGACTACACATCTACTAACGGTTCTATAACACTTAAGTTAGCGGGTGATATATTGTATAATATTACCTTTATGGACTACTTGGGGTTTAAGCCTAACATAACGTCGATAGAGTTAAACTTAACTGGCAATACCGATTTAGATGTTAGGTACACCTCCGAATTAGTACAAGTCAAAGTAGATTTAGAAGGAGTTAAGAACGGTACTCATTGGATACTTTATGTTAACGGTACTCCTTATAATGAGTCTTCACCCGTAGTCAATTTATACTTAAGTAATTCTACTGCTTACTTCATAAACGTCTCCGTACCTAATTATAAGGTATTCCCTGTTAACTTGGAATACCAAGTGAACGGTAACAATACGTTAGTTTTCTCAGCTACACCGATCCCGGTTCAGAATGCGTCAACAGCTAGCAAGAATATAAGTATAGCATCTTCTAACACTAATCCTTCTTTCGATTTTTACATATTACTTGTGATTATTTTTGTTACAGTCATACTTTTCTTTCTCTACCTCGTTAGAGGTGTAAGAAAAAATGGTTAGAAAGTTTAGAAAAGGATTATCTGATATAATAGGGTTTCTTATTTTGTTAATTTTCATTCTAGGAGTTATGGTGCCTCTTCTCTTTTATGTAACTTTTTCTTATTCCCAAGGTCTAGTACCAGAGAGCCCTCCTCAACCTAACATAGGGGTAATCAATATTACTTATACTGTTCCTCTATATGGGACGTCAAAGCTATTGATTCAGTGGACAGCTGGGTCTCCAAAACCAGTAGTATTTTGCATATATAATTACTCGATAAAGGGTGAGTGGGTTAAGGCAAATTATGTGGCTGGCACTCCCAGTTCATCGAATACTGAATGTTTTGTAATTAATGGTCCGGCTAACACTTTACTAGTCCAATTAGAGTACCTTAACGAGACTTACTACGCTCAAGTAGGTACTAATAGCTCTGTCTTGGTGGGATAATGAGTGGGATAAAGAACGTGAGAAAAAATAAAGGAGTGAGTAATGTTGTCGCAGCCATGTTGATATTGATCATAATAGTGACGTTAGCAGTTTCTACGGCAGTTACATTGCAGTTAGAGAACTCGGAATATAGTACCACGACATATGTTATGGAAAATTATAAGTACTTACACGACTTGATGGAGGCTCAGTTAAAGAACGATATACTCAACATATCGTACTATGCTTTTCCGACGAATAGCGGTTATTGTTTGGAAATAACATTTCAACTTAATCCTCAATTTGACTATTCTAGTCCTTATAGTGTAAATATAACGTGTATAATCGCGTATAATAGTCAGGGACTTGAACCGATGATGATTACGTCCCCCCAACAAATGAAATACCCTATAAATATACATATATCTACGTCACCCTACACCTTGTTAATACAGTCAAGTTCAGCAACAGATATATATATCATCTTCGGGAACGGAGTAACTGTATTTCTACCGCCTAACGCGTCGGTATGACAGCTAACTTAGAAGTTTTTTAAAAACATCAACCCTACAATACGAGTCTTCCTTTTCGAAACGTTGTCTAACCCTCAACAAATTATTAAGTATGTTAAAATAGTCTGTATTATGCTTTACACTTATTTATTGTCAAGGCTAAAGGAACTCGGTTGTTTCTCCCTCTACATAGGTAGAGAGCCAGTAGATTTACAAAGACTAGCCGTAAAAATGCTCGCGAAAGGTTACGGTATTGTGGAGGGTGAGATGAAGGGAGTAACTGTAGCTAATATTGACGACATTAGACTCCTGAAAGGTAGGGGGGAGGAAATTAGTGACTGTATTTATAGGAAAGGTGGTAAGAATGTCCTTGATAACCCCCCGCAATACCCTAAAATTGTTTTAGACCTAGGACTATTCAACAGATTAGCTGAGGACGAGAAGAAGAAGACTTTAACGCAATTATTTATGACTTTGAACGTGGTGAGAAAGTTTTGGTGGGATGGGAATATGGTGGTAGTCGGAGGTATAAAGGTTGGAAAAGCCTTGACAGTGAGCTCGTTTAGGGTCGACGCCCCTGCTATAGTACTCGACCCTTATGGTGATGTCGATGCAAACGAGGAAATAATAAGGAATTCGGACGTATTCATCATAGGAGGAATTGTAGATAAGGGAAGAAGACTGAAATACGCCACTACCGAGTTAGCTAAGATGAGGGGCTATGACTACCCCCGTGTAAGGATAAAGTTACGGGGGTCTGTAGTTGGAGTCCCAGACGAGTTTAACAAGATAGCCGAAATCGTGCTGAAAGTTAAGGAAGGTGAAAGTTTGGAGGAAGCGGTGATATCAACTATGTCGAAAGGTGACAAAGTGGCTAGGATCTTGTATGACGTCCACAGGCTAGGTTTAGACGTTTTAGAAGAGGAATTAAAATGGTTAAAAGCTGACGATAAGGTTTTACACATGGTGAAATCGAGGCTGAGGATGACCTCATGATGTGTTAAACATGTATAACAGTGAAACTTATTAAACAGTGTGACAATATTAACATATGTCTTCAAATCCTCAAGATCAAAACAACAATAATAGAAAGACCATTACTATAAGGGGAGTAGATAGCGATCTATATAACAGGATGGTAAATCTGTCAAGACAGAGCGGGAAAACGGTAGGGGAAATAATGAACCAAGCTATGAGTACTTTTCTTGGATTAGCGGGAAAAGCTGGGGAAAAGATCGACGATGCAGTTTCCAAGGCTAGGGAGACGGGGAAGGCATTTATCGATGGGTTTAACGAGGCTAAAAAGGACGTCGTGATCATATCCGACGTTGAAGAACTTGAGGCTAATAGGAACGAGATAACGAGTCTGGGTAAACCCGTCTTGTTCAGGAACATAAAAAAACTCGTGTTAGAAGACATAGATGAGCCTACTCTAGATAGATATATCGACTCTATCGTGTCAGTGGATGAGCTTGTTATACCTAGATCGTTGAATAAGTTTAAAGTTTTACAAAAATGTAAGTTCGTAAAGAGGATAACTCAAGTCCCGTGAAGGGAGTCATTTCCCATTATAGTAATGCAATCGTTGGCAAAATAATGGGTATGAGCAAAGTTAAAATAAAACCGCTTATCATTGCCCCTACAGCGTATTCTCCGCCTAACAAGTCCACGTATAGAGGTAACGTTACGTCCATTGACGTAGCCCCTCCTATGGCTATAGCACCTATAGGAGTTGCCTTCACTCTTAGTAAGATCGGTAACAAGATGAAAGCTAATTGCTCTCTCAGGAAGTTGCTTAGAAACCCGACTACGCCAAGAGCTGGACCGAAGTATTTAGCGACGAATGGTCCCGTATACGAATACCAACCTGATCCTAAGGTTATCATTAAACTTGCCTTTAAGGGAATTAAGGGGGAGAAGATCACTGAGAGTATTATAGCCCCTACCACGTCAACCGTAACTGCTAAGATCGCTAGTCCCGTAGTCCTCTTGAGTAATCCTATGTTAAAGCTCCTGCCTATCTCAATACCTATAATTACAGCCAAAAAGTATAACTCATAATCTATGATGAAGGTAAAAGGTAGCTCAAACCTGATTCCAAGTCCTAAGATAAGACCCAAAACCAAAGGTATAACGTATTTTATTTGCATCCTCAAGTTAACTTTCATAGGGTATAAATGAACTTTGTCTATAAAGAATAAGCCAATAACATATGTTATGAGGATTAACAAGGTTGCCATAATTAGAGATATTACCAAAACGCTAGCGATCTCGTTGACTGGAATTGTAACGCCTCCCCAATAGGAAATAGTGAATATCAAGACAAGCACTGTAGTTTCCGTGATCACTGAAGGCAGTTTGACTTTCCTTCCTATAGCCATACTTATAAGATATAGGGAGAGAAAAGTCAGTGTAAAGTTCATACAACTCAATATAATATTCTGCTTAAATGATTATCCTTACTTTAGTGGAGAGAGAAGTTTTGACTAAAACTTTCTTCCTCCTTATCTTCTTTTAATTGCCGCAAATAGCATTAAAAGCGTGGAGATTATCAGTAATACCACAGACACAACATTTACTAGATTGATAGAAACTACAGCGTTTTCCACTATGGGTTTATTTATTATGATCACAACTCCATTCGGTAAATTATATGTCCCAGTCCACTTTACACTCTCGAAAAAGGGAACTGTAGTATTTAACCTTATTTCACTGCCCTTGAAGTACCATGACTTCTGTCCGTTTATTGTGACCAAGTATTGTGGGTAATAAATTACTGTAATTGAGGTAGGTTTTATTAATGTAAAGTTAGAGAAAGGTAATACAGAGAGGACTGCATATCTTTCCGTACTATTTATTGGGTAAGTTACGTTAGTCAGAACCTGTATCTTACTTCCGTTGAAATACCACCCGTTAGTGAAATTGACGAGGTGACCGTTAACAAGGGCTAATACAAGATATTGTGAACTCACGTTAACGAAGAATTGTAACCTCCAAATAGCTGTAAAGTTCAGGGGAGATTCAATTCTTATTGTCATATTATTAATCAGGACATACCTGCTATAATTGTTAACGTAATAGTATTGAACCGGCACGTATATTGAAAGTCCGGAGTCGTACCATCCCGTAGTAAAGTTCATGATCATCCCGTTTGCTATGCCTTTTAGTGGGTACGGAGAAAGGACGTTTACAAGGAACTGTTTAACTAACGACACATTTATAGCTACAGGCTTATTGACGATTATGTAAGTAATGTTAGGAGAACATGCTATCCTCTCGCTAGACGCGATAAAATCGTAGTAGGCTACCTTAAACACTATAGAAGTCCCGTTATTATACCACCCACTTGTAACATTCATTAAAGTCCCATTTACATACCCTTCCAACTCTCTGTTTATACTTACGTAGTATTGGTAACTAGAGATTATGGTAATCGTCATAGATGAGTTAACTATAACGTGGAAAGGAGTTGGTATGTAGTATACTACTCTTTCGTCATTGGAAAGGTAATGGTAATTGTTCGGCACCGTTATCATTGTTCCATTATTATACCATCCTGAAGTTATGTTCTGGTAACTCCCGTTTACTTCTACTAACGCCTTGTAAGGGACTATAACGTAGTACTGTAATAAGAATCTTGCTGTGAAATTAATGGGTGAGTTCAATGTTACGTTAAGGTTGTTGGTTAAGATCCACCTCTCGGTTTTCGAGCTGTAGTATATTTGCGGAGGGATGAGGACTCTTGAGCTCTGGTTTATCCATTGTATATGTGTAGCCGTCATATTAATCCCGTTAACCAGTTCGTATAATGGCAGGGGAGAGTTTATTATCAGTCTGTATTGTGTTATCCATGAGGCTGTGTAGTTTATGTTCGGTTGACTTACAATGAAGCTGGTGGGATTTAGTAATTCTTCTCTTATACCCGTTAATAAATAATAATATTGCAGTGGGATCACTACTTTTGAAGAGGAGTTAAACCACTGGTTCCCTGTCACGTTCAATGTTTTCCCGTTGACTTCTACTATTAGGGGGTACTCGGTCTTAATATCTACCAAGTACTGTAAAACTACGGTTACGTGTATTGTTATGTTAGTCGTAATTACTATATATGTTACGTTAGGAATTAGAAGTTCCCTTTCCCCCTGTGCTATTACAGAGTAATTGCATATGGGTAATTCTATTACTTCTCCGTAATAGTATTCACCCGATTTGATGAGTGCGGGGGTTCCGTTCAATGTCCCCCACATGGGTATATTAATTGTAACCTTCAATATGTTAGGTATTTGGATATAACTCACAAACACTTGATAATAGCCGTTTGACAAAGTGATTATGTTGTTAGTGGTATTATAACTACCACTACTACTTAGCACCTTGCTTATAGGCAAATAGCGGTAAAGTGATGTATTAAACAGCGGAAGTTGTAGGGTAATACTAGAGGGTGAGGTGTAAGATGTGTAATAGGACTCTCCGTAATCCGGTTCTTGAGTGTTATAAGGTACATTTGCTGTAGTGTTATACCCGTTAACTAAGTAGTAGTGGTTTGAGAGTACTGTAACTAATGTCCACCCCGGGATCAAAGGTGTAAAATAGCTCGTCAAATAGGACGGGTTTGGGTTGCCGATAGTCACACAGACCATACCGTTATTACCCAAGGTTGCTTGTATGTTAGATGAAGTCTCTGCTGTGTCGAAGCCATAGTTATAAACTTCTGGAAACGGTGAGTATAAGTTAGTTCCCGTAACCTTATAATATATTGCTAATTGTGATTTCATTGACGAGAATGTAGCTATAGATCCGTTTGAGAACCCTCCCCAGACAAGCTCAGCATCAAAATACTCCCCATTTCCGGTTAATTGGGGTGCCACTAAGATATAGGCGTTAAGGATATCGCTTAATGTTATTATCACGGTGTCATATCTAACGTAAGAGCCACCCATTTCATATCCTATACAAACCTCCGCCCCACTTTGGGTTTTTGACACATTTATGAAAAGTAACAATGACATGGGAGTTGAGAAGGATTGATAAGATGTCGAATAGTAGTAAAATGATACTACTTGTCCATTATTTGTGGTTGTTGTCGTCACTTGACCATTACCAGATATATATGCTGGGTTCAATCCGGCACCATTTGCTGTAAAGTTCCAAATATTGTCTATGAAACGCATTTGAGATCCTTGGAATTGTATTGCATTCTGTATCCAATATTCCTGAAGGTTACTTAAGGAGCTCATCACTAGCACCACATTCAGCTGCAGAGAGGCACCGCTCGTAGACAGTGATCCTATATATACATAACCCATTACAGAATTTGTCTCAACTGCAACTTTAACCCCCGAGGGACTAACACCGTTAGATGAGACTCCAATGGGATAATAGGGAGGGTCTTTGGTGTAAACCTTAGGGATCAATGTAGGTGTTGAAGAGATGGGAGTGAATGTAATGAGGTCTAGAAGAAAAGAAGTGATCAAGAGTAAAGTTAACAGTAATCTTAAATTCATATCTAGTTTTTAAAAATCACAGTTTTAAAAACTTTTGAGAACAGAAAACATAGCTAAGGACAGAAGTATTAAAGAGAGAAATATTAAAACAAATGCAATGACTATACTGTCGTAAATCGGCTTTAAATAATATAAAAAAAGAAACAAAGCTATAATGGGGTTCTTCGTAAAGCTTTCACCTTTGTTGAGGCAGCTCGGGAGTCTCGCTTAGTATTTCCTCTATTGCCTCAGTCCTGAAACCGCTCTTAACAGCTGCGAAGTAGAACCCCAATATTACTAAAGCTGCTACAACTGTGTCCTCTGGGAACGGTATTATTGGATTTAGGCCGAATCCTCCGAAGTAGGACAGAATATATATTGCTATAAAGAAGCCTACCAACCACCAACCAGCATTTACCTCTCTCTTAATATCCTCACTCGTTACGGATAAGTTAAGGAGAGCTACATTTGCCATTAATAGAGCTGCATAAATGAGTATGTAAATTATGAACGCTGTATTGTTAGCTGTTGTAAGTCCTGAAGTGGCGTTAAAGAAAGCTATTGCAATTATTATAGAAACTACAATGTCAACAATGCCAACCAAGGCGGAAATGGTCTTGTTCACCTTTAATACTTTGTATGCGTAATACCCGAAGAACAACGGTAAACCGAAGGTAATACCAGTAAACACATAGAATAGTACAGCAAACCCTGACCAATATAATATCAGACCAGCGGCTAACGTCGCTAAGGGAGCTATTATTGATACACCAGGCAATTTGAAGGGTCTATTTAACTCTGGTGCATGCTTCCTTAGCACCGCTACGCTAATTCCCCCCATTATGTAAGTTAACACTGTAGCTGAGGATATGAAAGACACTAGGGCATACCATGACGGGAAGGGTAGTAAGAATATGAACCCTATGATTAATGCAGCAATTAGTGAGAATACTGGAACTTTAGTCTTTCCTACCTTAAGGAATATCTCTGGTAAGTAGCCGTTACTGGCAAAGGCGTATATAGTTCTCGCGGAAGTTCCAGTATAAATCCATCCAGTACCGGATGGAGAGACAACAGCATCTATTGTTAACACTATAGCCCATAACACAAATAATCCAGCAATAGCTCCAGCCTCGGGTGCTAGGTGGAATAATATTAAGAAGGGACCGTTTGCTATGGCTGCACCACTGCTTGTCTCAGCTGTAGGTAGAGCACTCCAATTACCAACTGGTACTGGGACTAGCTTACCTGACTCATTTAGATATAATTGGTTCCAGTTAATTCCGCCTATGAAAGCTACTTGTAACATTGTATAAAGTAGTATGGCAATTACTAACGAACCAATTACTGCAAACGGAATGTCTTTCTTAGGATTTCTACCTTCTCCTCCATATTCAACAGCTTGTCTGAAGCCTAAATATGAGAACACAACTCCGGTAGTAGGTATTGCGTAAAGCACAGCGTTGACTCCATAAATTCCACTAGCTCCTCCCACTACGTTGGAAGATGATGGGAAGAATCCTCCGCCAGCTGTAAAGTTTCCAGTATGGAAGTCGAATATTAACAGAAATATAACAGTTAGCGTCGGGACTAGTAACTTCCACCAGCCTACTCCATGTGTTACCTTACCTAGGATGTTAACGCCTGCATAGTTTAGGAAGAAGAAGAAGAGCAATAGAAGACCGGCGAGTGCTATTCCTTCAGGTGTTAGTATTGTTATCTGGGTTCCGTTAAAAGTTCCCGTAGTAGTTAATTGTGGATAATATGAGGCTATATACTCAACAGCTCCAGCCGCCTCAATAGCTGGTACTGAAGAGGCTGATAGGAAATAAGCCCAAGTTATTATGTAACCTACTACGCCTCCGTGAGTGTAGTGGGGATATCTGGTTATTCCTCCAGATTTCGGTATAGCAGCTCCAAGCTCAGCGTAAGCTAAACCCACGAACATTACTAGGATTCCCGCAACTATCCATGACAGAATTGCAGAACCTCCAGCATATGCACCAGTACTCAGAGAAGCGAACAACCACCCTGAACCTATTACTCCTCCTAAGGAGAGATATAATAATTCGAACTTATTTAGAGATCTTCTTAACAATTTATCTGATTGGGTTCCGAAATCTCTGGCTCCCCCTTTTATTTCCCTATCAGACATAAGTTTAAACTATATGAAGTAGTTTATAAATCCTTGGTATCTAATCATGGTTTGAAGGTGAACAATTTCTAATTGCTTAAAATAATTTGAACGATTCATGAATGATAATTTGAGATTTTAATTTCTATACCAGAGGACTGAAAAAATGATTTAAATGAAAATGAATAAATATATCTTATGGCAAAACTCAAAGAGCTTTCAGGTGAACTTAGAGAGATATATACAGTAAACTCAGATGAGGTGCTTTCCTTTAAGACGTATATAGCTGGAATCTGGACATCAACGAAAGATTTAGAAGAAGTAAAATCTCCCATAGACTTAGAGGTTTATGCAAAAGTCCCAAAGTTAAACTATGAAATGGTTGACATGGCTTTACAGACGCTTTATAAAAAGGGCAGGTGGGAAATAAGGGATATGCCGGGGGAGAAGAGATTAAAGGTTTTTCACACACTGGCTTCTTTACTGGAAAAGTTCAGGCAGGACTTTGTGAACGTGTTAGTAATCGGTAACGGAAAGACCCCTTCAGCTGCAAATGGCGAAGTTAATGCAGCTATCGAGAGGTTAGAGAGGGCTGACTTAGACGTGAGAAAACTATACGGTGAGTACGTCCCGGGTGACTGGAGTACCGAAAGTTTGGAGGCTGAGGCAATAGTGAGAAGGGAGCCTTTAGGTATAGTGTTAGCCATTACCCCCTTTAATTACCCTCTTTTCGACGTGGTAAACAAGTTCGTATACTCGACCGTAGCAGGGAACGCCTTTATTCTTAAACCAGCCAGTGCCACTCCCCTACCGGCGATGCTGTTCGCAAAACTTGCAGAGATGGCAGGTTTTCCGAAAGAGGCTTTAGCGGTAATCACTATACCGGGCAAAGAAATGGACAAGATAGTTCAGGACAAAAGGATAGGTGTTATTTCACTCACGGGAAGTACCGAGACTGGGGAGCAAGTGATGAAAATAGGTGGAATAAAGCAATACGTTATGGAACTCGGAGGTGGCGATTCTGCGATAGTTATGGCTGACGCTGATCCGAAAGTTTCAGCCCAGAAAATAGTCACCGGTATAACGAGCTATTCCGGGCAGAGATGTGACTCGATAAAGTTCGTATTTGCAGAAGAACCAATATACGATAAACTAAAGGAGAATTTAGTAGAGGAGTTAAGGAAGGTGAAAGTAGGAGACCCGAGACAAGACGGAGTCACTATGGGGCCTGTGATTGACCCTAAGACCGTAGACGAATTCGAGTTTGCCGTAAAAGACGCCGTAAGCAAAGGAGGAGTTGTACTTTACGGAGGAAAAAGACTGGGCGCCACTTATATTGAGCCGACGCTTATTGAAATCGATAAATCGAAAGTAAAGGACTTGTACTTGTATAAGAAAGAGGTATTTCTATCAATCGCAGTGCTCACTCAAGTAAGCAATATAGAAGAGGCAATAGAGTTATCTAACGGTAGGAGGTACGGACTGGACGCAGCATTGTTCGGAAATGACATAAATAAGATAAGAAAGGCAGTAAGAATGCTCGAAGTAGGTGCGGTTTACATAAACGAGTACCCCAAGCATGGTATAGGTTACTTCCCCTTTGGCGGGAGAAAGGATTCCGGGATAGGGAGAGAAGGTATAGGATACACTATTGAATATGTGACGGCTTATAAAACAGTGGTATATAACTACAAAGGAAAGGGAATATGGGAGTATTTGTGACTAAACGAAGTAGTTAGTGTTCTAACTCTTCTCTGAGCTCGTCACGACTATAAGTATCGATAGTATTACTAACATTCCCCCAGAGATTTCGAAGACGGTCGGTATTTGACCGAATATAGGGATAGCCAATAATGTTGCGACTACTGGCTCTAACAGCCCTATCGTCTCGATATGTTGAGGTTTGACCTTTCCAGAGGCTACTATTATAGACGTATGACCCAGCAAGGTAGGTAATGTGATTAAACCTAATAGTGCTAGGACGGAAGTTATGGTAACTGTGCCAAGTCCCTGCATTAGGAACAACGGAAGTGTAAATATTGAAGAAGAAATATATATAGAAGAAGTTAAGGTTATCGGCTCGTCTTTGACTTTACTCAGTCCAGCCGTATAAAGGGCTATTAAAAAGGCTGACAATATTGCAATGGCGTTTCCGAAAAGTAAACCGGGCTTTAGAGGAAGGTTCATTAATACCACTCCCAAAAACCCGGTGATGACAGCGATTATATCCCTTAAGTTTGTCTTGAATTTTAAGAAAGGTGATAACAAAATTACGAAAAAAGGGGAGGTAGAGACGAGAACAGTAGCATCGATTATCGTTGTCGAGTAAACACTGATAATAAAGGTCACCATATGCATTGCTAGTAGTAATCCAAATGGTGAATACCTCACGACTTTCTTAAGGTCGACCCTCCCTAAAGTGAGGATGAGACCTGCAATAAAGAACCTAAGGAATGCTATACTCCCAGGGGACATCGCCGATAATTTAATGAAAATAGAAGCGGTACCAAAGCTCATCCCACCGGCGATCAGTAGCAGGTAATACTTGTTTATCGATAGTTTCATTAGGACTTTTTATCCTAACTCAATAAATATGATTTATGCAAGTCGTAGTCCCTATCATTACCCCCTTTACGAAAGATGGTAAAGTTGACATAAATGCCTTAAAAGACCACGTGAAGAGGCTTTTAGAACTCGGAGTAGACGTAATTTTCCTTAATGGAACAACAGGTTTGGGACCGGCTCTTTCTAAAGAGGAAAAGAAGGAAACGTTAAAGGCGGTGTATGACGTCACACACAAGGTAATATTCCAAGTGGGTGGTCTTAATTTGTATGATGTCTTTGAGCTTGTCGAATATTCTAAGGAGTTCGACATTTTGGGAGTAGCATCTTACTCTCCTTATTACTTCCAGAGACTTCCAGAGAAATGGCTGATCAATTATTTTAATGACATTATAAGCAAGAGTGAACACGACTTCTTCCTTTATAATTATCCCGCGGCGACTGGATATGATATATCAGCAAAAGTAGTGGGAAAGATCCACGGGCTCAAAGGACTAAAGGACACTACGCAGGACTTAGCTCACACACTTGAATACAAGATAGTAAATCCTAACTTAATCGTTTATAATGGATCCGATAGCTTAATCTACTATTCTTTATCGTCACTTGACGGTACAGTAGCCTCTTTTGCAAACCATTCTCCCCACATAATATCGGCTATGAGGAAGCTGATAAAAGAAGGAAAGAGGGAGGAAGCACTCAAGGTCCAGATGTTGATTAACATGCTACTAGACGCGATCAGGAAATACGGGCAGCTCTCGGCAACATACTATATGGTGGAGATAATGTTAGGTTATAAGGTGGGTTATCCTAGACCCCCAATATATCCCTTAACAGACGATGAAGTTAAAATGTTGAAAAGCGAAGTTGAACCTTTAAAGAGAAAATTAGAAGATATTATTAGTGGAATTTATGGCTAAAATGGTCACGCTGGGAGAAATTCTGATTCAGTTTAACCCAATTACTCCCGGACCCCTAAGGCATGTTAACTATTTCGAAAAACATGTTGCGGGTAGCGAGGCAAATTATTGTGTCGCGTTCATAAGGCAAGGGAATGAGTGCGGTATTATAGCTCGTGTCGGGAAAGACGAGTTCGGGTACAACGCCATAGAGTGGTTGAGAGGGAAAGGTGTAGACGTATCTCAGATAAAGATTGATGATTCAAGCCCTACTGGGATATTTTTCATACAAAGGCACTATCCAGTCCCTTACAAGAGCGACTCGATTTATTACAGAAAGGGGAGTGCTGGGAGCAAACTTTCCCCGAATGATGTTGATGAAAAATATGTCAGAAGTGCTGACATAGTACACTCCTCTGGGATTACCCTCGCTATTTCAGACACTGCTAAAGAGGCTGTATACGAGGCTTTTGACTTTGCTAGAGCCAGATCCTTTGACACTAACATAAGGCTTAAACTTTGGTCTCCTGATAAGGCGAGATACGAGATAATGAGGATACTTAACAAATTCCACCTGAACTTCCTGATAACAGATACTGACGACTCAAAGATAGTATTGGGCGAGTCGGATCCCGATAAGGCAGCTAAAGTATTTCTAAATTACGCTGATGTAGTGGTAATGAAGATGGGAGCTAAAGGAGCTACATTGTACTACGAAGGTAAGAAGTACTACTCTCACGGATATACGGTTCCGGTCGAAGATGTAGTAGGTGCTGGAGACGCTTTAGGAGGTACTTTTCTGTCTTTATATTACAGAGGTTTTACTTTAGAAAAGGCTTTAGATTATGGTATAGTAGCGGCAACACTTAACGTTATGATAAGAGGAGATCAAGAGAACTTACCCTCGACTACTGACATAGAACAATTTTTGAGAGAGTTCGAAAATAGATAAGAAAAAAGAAATAGAGGTTAAATTCTAAATGGGTAGTTAACTAATTTTTCTTCCCTTTAATGCCTTAATCAACGTTGATGCAAAATAGGGTAAGTCACCTGGATGCCTCGATGATATTAGATTATCGTCCTCAACTACTGGGCTGTCTATGTATTCTCCGCCAGCAGCGATCACGTCGTCCTTAATCGAAGCCACGGAAGTGACTTTTCTTCCCTTTATTACTCCGGCGGAGATGAGGATTTGAGGTCCGTGACAGATTGCGGCTACGGGTTTTTTCAATTCGAAGAATTTCCTCGTTAACTCCTTGACCTCCGGCAAAGTCCGTATTCTCTCAGGACCTCTACCACCTGGAATTACCAGAGCTGAGTACTCTTCGGGCTTTACCTCTTTAAACGAGATATCCGCTACTACAGTATAACCGTGTTTACCGACTATCTTTCCTCCCTTTTCTTTACCCGCAATAACCGGAGTGAAGCCTTCTTCTATAACTCTATAAAACGGGTATAACAGTTCAATATCCTCATATTCATCTCCTACTATAAAGAGTACTTTCATAGTGTGATAATGTGTGGCAATATAAACTAATAACGTTAATTAATTGTCAGTCTAATCAAACCGTTATAAGTCCCCCACCTTACCTCTCTCAAAGGCTTTATTTTATTTTAATCTACCTTTAGAGTAAATGGTGGAGATATGCCTCTACGGTACCGTCTACAATAACGCGGACACAGTTGAAGAGAGTGTGAAGTCTGTTTTCGACCCTAGTTACAAAATAATCATAACCGACAATTATTCAACTGATGGTACTTACGAAAAACTGGAGGAGTTGAGAAAAGACTTTAATTTGACCGTTTTGCGTTATAAGTCCTCAAGAGGTGTGGGGAGACAATATTCACTAAACTACTGCCCGGAAAACTCCATGACAGCCTATTTTGATATGGACGTAAAATACAACAAGATATTTCACGATATAGTGAAATACTCAGCTGAAAGAGGAGCAAAGGTAGTAACTACGATACAGAGCACTCTTGTCGCACCCAAAAAAGAGATTATAGAGAAGGGTGGTTGGAGGGATCTTATAGTCGCAGAGGACATAGAGCTCTGGTATAGAGTAGGCTTCGACCACCACATACCGCTGATAACAATGGAGAAGAATTTACATAGACAGTCCAGCTATGGAGCTAGAGAGAAAAGGTACTCAAAAGGGATTAATTATTACTACCGGTGGTTTATGAGTGTAGTCGACACCATAAGGGGTAGGGGATTTACGTTAGAAGACGCCTTTTTATGGTATAAAAAGAAATACCACGCAATAGTCTTCCTAGCGTACATAATAGCCAAAGCAAAGGGGATGTACAGAGGTACTACCATCCCCGAGCTGTTAGAAAAGATCTACATTCCAGACGAGTTTAGGAATTACGAGGACTATATCCTTATAGGGGTAGGTCTAAGAGAAGTAAATTATAAAAATAGAGATATAATTAAGAAATACACGGAAGGGTTTAAGTCCTTCTTATGCGATGACAATATGATACTGTTTGTGAAAAAAGAAAAGGTTGTTGAATATTATATGAAGAACTTAAGTAAAAAACTTGTGAAGAATTGTGAGAAATTCACACTCTGAAGTTATAATCTATTTAAAATCTCCTCTAAGTAATAATAGTGGGGAACAATTTGGAGTATTATCTATCCAATATTTCTTCCGTAAAGAAAGACCAAGTTCCGATAAAGGGGTCAAAAGGAGCTTACATCCAGTGGCTTGTCACAAAAGATCATGGAGCCCATTACGCAGTCAGAAAGTTCACATTAGAGCCACATGGCGTAATACCGATGCACGTACATAAATACCAAGAGGCTGTCATCATAACTAAAGGTAAATGCAAGGTATGCGTAGCCGACAAGACCTACGAGATGAAAGCTGGTGACTTCATTTTCATAGATTCTAATGTAAAACACTCCTTCGTGAACGGTGACTCAGAACTGGAATTCTTCTGTGTAATCGATTACACAGACGACATGAGTATAAAGACGTTAGACGAGGAGTGCAAGTGAAAGAAAAAAGTCAAAGTCACTCGTAATACGTCTGAGCTTGTTCTCTGAGGAAGGAGAGTAAGTAATAGGGTCCTCCCGCGTTTTTCCTAGTCCAACCCGAATGCTTCCAACCCCTAACGGTTGTACTCCGGGCATTGCACCGGTAGTAGCCCCTACAGTCCTATTTACGTAAACAACACCGGCTTCTATATTGTTAAAGAAGTATTCAATCTCTCTCGGGTCCTCACTGAAGATACCAGCGGTTAAGCCGATCGCATACCGATCTTAGGACCTTCAGTTGACATTATAAAGTAAGTAAACACATAATACTTTATGGACACGATAGAAGAAGCGTATTCAATAAGACTCGTTTCAGAAGTGAAACTAAGTCAGAAGGGTCTATTACATACCGAGACGTGGATAGAAGGGAATGAGTATAAGTCAAGCATCTACCTTGATAAGAATAGGATTACTTTCGGCGGGAAGGAGTTCTTACCATCGATCAACGGAGAGGATCTCTACTACGTTTTAAACGGAAGAACACTCGTCAAGCAAAGTCCTTACGGAGAACCTAAGAGACTCTTTACTCTCGGTAAGATACATAAGTTCGTCTTCCATAAGGACGGGATTTTAGTCATAGGAGAAAAGAAAGATAAAAAAGAAGGCCACTTCGTGGCTAAAAAACTGAAGTATAGGTTTGACGGAAGAGGTCTACTGAGAACTAGGATGTCCTTGTTGTTGTTTGACGGAAAAGAAGTTAAGACACTTGTTGAAGGTGACTTCGACGTAACTGACGTTGCAACTAACGGAAAAAGGATCGTGATCTCTGCTACAAAAGAAAACGATGATGTGGGTCTATCCGACATTTATGAGGTTGAAGGAAATGAATTAAGGAGAATCACAAGAGGGGAGGGAAACATAACGGCTGTTGCTATGAATGAGGACGGTCAAATAGCCTATCTAGGACACCGAAAGGGTAAAACACCATGGGCAGTAAAAGAAGTAATACTACCAGAGGAGGATAAGAGTTATCTGTGCGGAAATTATTGTGGTAATAGCGTCCTCACTGACTTGTTCGACGGTGCAAAGGAGAAGTTAGTCTTTAAGAGGGGAGAAATAGTAACCACTGGTCAAGTCGGAGCTAAAACAAACGTTTACAAAGTTAGTGATAACAAGGTGGACCAACTGACAGATGGGGATATGGTAGTCAGGAGTTTCGATTATTTAGACGGAGAACTGGTTTATGTTTATACCACTCCTGAAAAGCCTTCAATAATGTACTACAAGGGGGAGACATACGACCCTAACCCCTCAGTAATGGGTTTAAAGCCTGAACTGGTTAGGGGAGATGTTGAGGGTTGGGCTATAATAGTGGACAAGCACGCTCCGACGATACTCTTTATCCACGGAGGGCCACACACTGCTTACGGGTACTCCTACTTCATAGAATTCCAGTTTTTCGCAAAGCACGGGTTTAACGTAATATACTCAAACCCTAGGGGTAGTCAAGGTTACGGTGAGGACTTTGCTAAAGCATGTGTAGGTGACTGGGGAGGGAAGGACATGGAGGACATCTTAAACTTCGTTAAAACTGTCAGAGAGAAATACGAGCTGACGGGTAAGATCGGCGTTACCGGGGGATCTTACGGTGGGTTTATGACTAATTGGATTGTCACAAAGACAGATATGTTCTCTGCGGCGATTAGCGAGAGGAGTATATCTAACCTCGTCAGCATGTGCGGTACGAGTGACATAGGCTTCTGGTTCAACACTATAGAGTCCGGTATTGACGACCCGTGGAAACCTGAAAATATGGATAAGTTAATGAAAATGTCTCCCATATATTACGTAAAGAATGTCAAGACGCCTACAATGCTAATACATGGAGAGGAGGACTACAGATGTCCTATAGAACAAGCAGAACAGTTCTTTATGGCGTTGAAAATGAATGGAATCGATAGCGAACTGGTCAGGTATAAGGGTGACGGTCACGAACATGCGAGAAGGGGTAAGCCCAACAACATGAAGGATAGGCTTAGAAGAAAGCTAGACTGGTTTAACAGATATTTGAGATAGGTGACCCTCCGCGTAAGATGCCTACGTTCTCGATATAAACAATTCATATACTCTCTTTAAGTTTATGAATAATGTAAGTTCTGATTATTCGTAGTGTCTTCAACATGTATTCGAACCATATACATCCTAAAACAAAACCGATTCTAAGGAGACATTATATGGTCGACCTAATTAATTAAAATATGTTTAAATGAACATTTTTTGATTTTGTAACAATTTAATCAAGAGATAAGCAAAGTATTTAATAAATTTCTTACCATTACCATATAATGTATCCACCCCAATTAGGCTATTATAGACCGGTCAGTCTTAGTGACGCCTTAGACTTCTTAAGTAATGAAGACGTTAAGCCCTTAGCAGGAGGTCAGAGCTTAATACCTATGTTAAAGTTTAGAATATTAAAGCCTAAGTTTCTACTGGACTTAAACCCTCTCAAGGAACTAAATCACATCTCGTCAGGAGATGATAGTGTAATCATAGGTGCTACAGTGACACATGCCAGCCTGGTTAAAAGCGGTATAGTGAGGATAGACTTGCCTCTACTTCACCAATCGGCAAAAAAGGTAGGTGATATGCAAGTCAGAAATATGGGTACTATAGGTGGTTCGTTAGCAAACGCAGACCCATCGGCAGATTATCCAGCTGTAGTTACAGCTTACAACGCTAAGTTAAGGTTACAGAGTTCGAAAGGCGTGAGGGAGGTAGAGGCTAAGGATTTCTTTAAAGGGCCCTATACAACCGAGTTAAGGGAGGACGAGCTTTTAGTGGAGATCGTCTTCCCTAAACTTAAGGGATACAACTATAAGTACGCGAAAATAGTGAGGAGAGCTGGAGACTACGCATTGATTGGAATGGCTGTTTTAGCTAAAGTAGACGGAGTAGTAAAGGATATCAGAATTGCTTATACCGGCGTTTCCGACAAGCCGTTCAGACCTTACGAGATAGAGAAGTCTTTACTCGATACTAAACCTTCTGAGAACGTAATTAGGGACTTCGCAGAAAAAGTAGCCTCTCAAGTGAACCCTCCTTCAGACTCCAGAGGATCTTCCGAGTACAGAAGAAAGGTGATGAAAGCTCTTACGGTAAACACCCTAAAGGAGGTGTTAGGTATTGTTAGTTAGACCAGGGGAAAAGGCAAAAATTAAAATAAAAGTAAACGGGATATGGTACGAAAGGGAAGTAGAGCCTAGGCAATTACTAGTCCACTTCCTGAGAGATGAACTAGGGCTTACCGGTACTAAGATAGGATGTGATACATCAACTTGTGGTGCGTGTACTGTACTCCTCAACGGTAAGAGCGTTAAGTCTTGTACAGTGCTTACAGTCCAAGCTGACGGTGCTGAGGTGACTACCATCGAAGGGTTAGACGCAAAGGAGCTTAAAGAGGCATTCAAGGAGAACTTTGCCCTCCAGTGCGGCTACTGTACTCCAGGGATGATAGTTCAAGCTCACTATCTCCTCAAGGAACATCAACATCTCTCGGAAGAGGAAATAAGGGAAGGTATTCATGGTAACATCTGTAGGTGTACTGGATATCAAAACATAGTCAAGGCAATAAGGCAAGTTGCAGGAGGTGACGGTCATGTACACGGGTAAACCAATAAAGAGGTTATATGACGATAAGTTCGTCAGCGGTAAATCAACTTACGTAGATGACATACAGATATCAGCCTATTATGCGGGGTTTGTCAGGAGCCCTTACGCACACGCGCTGATTAAGTCTATAGACGTAAGTGATGCGCTAAAAGTCCAAGGGATAGTCGCGGTCTTCACGGCAAAGGACTTAGAGGTTAAGGAAGGTATAGGAATATGGACTACTTACGAAGATCCTAAGTTATGGAAATTCGTAAAAAGGAAGCCGTTGGCAGATAAGAAAGTTAGGTATGCCGGAGAACCGGTGGCTATAGTGATAGGAACTGATAAGTATTCAGTGAGGGACGCTATAGACAAAGTAAGCGTTGACTACGAGAGATTACCTGCGACAGTTAAGATGGAAGATTCCTTAGAAGATAAAGTGATCATACACGAGGAGTTAAAGACTAATGTAGCTTTTGACCGGACTTACAGTGCTGGCAACATAGAGAACGCCTTTAAGAACGCGGACAAAGTGATCCCAGTCGAGATAACAAACAACAGACTCATCCCGTCACCCATGGAGCCTAGAGGCATTATAGCTAGATATGAAGGAGGCTTCCTGACGGTATGGTACTCTACACAAGTTCCCCACACAGCTAGGTCAGAGTTCTCCAGAATTTTTGGCATTCCTTCCAGCAAGATAAGGGTCATAATGCCCGATGTAGGAGGAGCTTTCGGAAGCAAAGTGAATATTTTGCCGGAAGATATAAGCGTCATAGCCAGTGCTATAAAGTTGGGGAGACCAGTAAGGTGGACAGCGACTAGGAGTGAGGAAATGTTAGCCTCTGAAGCCAGGCATAATACCTTCAAAGGGGAAATTGCAGTTAACAGAGAAGGGAGATTGTTAGGAATTAGAGGAGACTTACTGGTTGACTTAGGAGCTTATCTAACTTATACTGCCCCTCTACAACCAGCAATTATTCCTTTAATGATCCCGGGGCCATATAAGGTTAGAGATATCCATATAAGGAGTAGGGCAGTTTACACTAACACCCCACCCATAACAATGTACAGAGGAGCAAGTAGGCCAGAAGCTACATTCATAATAGAGAGAATAATGAGTATTATTGCCGACGAGTTGAAGCTAGACGACGTGAGGGTCAGAGAAGTGAACATGGTAAGGACGGACGAGATGCCGTATACGAACCCATTCGGCTTGAAGTATGATTCTGGTGATTATTTAGGCTTACTGAGGGAGGGACTGAAAGCACTCAAATATTATCAGCTCAAAGGATGGGCTGAGGAGGAGAGAAAGAAGGGCAGGAAGATAGGTGTAGGGATGGCATTTTACTTGGAGATCAGCGGTTTCGGGCCTTGGGAGTTTGGCGAAGTCAGAGTATCCGAGACTGGAGATGTATTAGTAATAACCGGAGGAACCCCCCACGGTCAAGGTACAGAAACTGCAATCGCCCAGATAGTAGCTGACACTTTGCAGATAGACATTAATAGAGTCAAAGTGGTCTGGGGAGACACTGAAATTGTCGCTGCAAGCATGGGTACTTATGGGTCGAGAACAGCCTCAGCTGCTGCGAGTGCTGCACTTGTCGCTGCAAAGGAGGTATTGGAGAAGATGAAGAGGACAGCTGCTAAGATTTTGAACGTGGATGTAGAGGAGGTCGCATATTCCAATGGAGAGTTCAGTGCAGGTGGTAAGAAAGTTAGTTGGGATGAAGTAGCTGCATCCTCTTATGCCTCAAATGAACCAGGTATTTACGCTCAAGTCACTCTGTCCGGAGATGTTACATTCCCCTATGGAGTTCATGTGGCAGTAGTTGAAGTAGACGATTATGGTATAATAAAGGTAATAGACTACAAGGCTTACGATGATATAGGTGTAGTGATAAATCCGGCTTTAGCTGAGGGGCAAATTCACGGTGGGGCTACGCAAGCTGTAGGACAAGCAACATTAGAAGAAGCTATAATTAACGACGATGGTCAGTTAGTTGTAACTTACGCTGATTACTTTATACCAACGGCTGTTGAGACACCAAAGTTTGAAAGTCACTTCGTAGAAAAACCACATCCATCCGCGTATCCCACTGGGGCAAAGGGAGTTGGTGAAGCCGCACTAATAGTTGGACCAGCTGTTATAGTAAGGGCTATTGAGGACGCCACTGGAAAGAGGTTCAATAAGACTCCCGTAAGACCTGAAGACGTAATTTAGCTTGATTAAATTCTTTTTTCTTAAACAAAGTGTCTCCAGTATAATTTTATTATACTTTTATTTTATGGTTAATAATCGTCATATGATTTGAATGATCTACCAAGATAATTTATATATCTTCTCTTTTTAATCCTTTTCTATTTATCGAAGTTTAAAAAAGTCTTAACTTTGTAAATAATTGAAGATTAAAAAGATTTATTACTTTTTATTAGAAAAACTTAAATTTGTTTTTTAAACAATTTGAAATAGGTGAGTTGAAAGGATGGCTAAAACGGAGTTAAATGAAGGAAATTCAACGAGAATGGAATACATATGGCCTATACGTTTTGCTGTAGGTTGGATGTTTTTAGACGGTGGTTTAAGGAAGGCTGTACTAAAGCCTGAAAAGTTAGACCCTAACTCATCTTCATTCGTGGGAGGAAAATTAGTGAATTTCCTGCCACACGCTGGTCCGTTTAAGCCTCTCTTACTAATGACTCTAGAGAACAGAACATTAGACGTAACATTCCTCACTGTCTTCAGTTATGTCGAACTACTTGTGGGGATTATGATAGTGATCGGGTTGTTAACAAGATTGGCATCACTAGGCGCTCTAGCAATGTCTGTGGGTTTCGCTCCAGCATACTGGTTAGGTTCCACATGCGAGGACGAGTGGCAAATCGGTGCTCTATTAACAGCAGGTTCAGTAGTACTAATGTTAACAGCTGCCGGAAGAGTATGGGGATTAGATCACTTCCTCTATAAGAAGTTCGGAGATAGACCGATAGCTAACGTACCGATACTTAAGTGGATTAAACTGTGGTGAAAAGTATGGAAAAAGTAGTTGTTCTTGGCTTAATTTTCAGTATCTTGGTAGCGGGCTGGATACTAGCTACTGGTCAGTGGGCTTATGGAAACGTAGTAGGGCCTCTAGTAAATAACTCAAAATTACCGAAACTAGAGATCACTTATATAGACGCTTATAATACACCTCAGGGTCTATGTCTTATAATGAACATAACAGATATCGATGGTCCGGACGCTTACCCGGCTTCCGCTCCACTGATGGAGATATACAATACAAATCACACGTTTATGATGTTCCTAAACTCTTCACAGATATCTAACGATACCGTGAAAATAATACAAGCCCCGTGGAACGCGAATAAAAAGGACACCGTTAACTGGTATTCGGGATTCGTAGTAATATTGGGAAGTGAAGGACAGTTCCACTTACTAATAAAAGGAGTACACTTAGCCCCCGGTAACTATTACGTGAAATTATACACACCAGCAATATCTACCGATATGGAAGCAGTAGCGAGCTTTACTATAACCTCATAACTTTTTCTTTTTTTAATTTATCCTCACTTTTTTCTCTCGCTTTACTTTTTTTACTTTTTCTTTACAATCTTTTGTGATGGAGAATGAAAAAATAAACATAGTAGTTGATATGTTGTTGTCTTCAGTAAATGCTATAGCTTTCACCGGAGCTGGCATCAGTACAGCTTCGGGTATACCGGACTTCAGAGGGCCTAACGGTCTTTGGAAAAAATACTCCCCTGAGCTGGCGAGTATAGAGTACTTTGAAAGGGATCCCAAAGGTTTCTGGGAGTTTTACTCGACAAGAATGAGGGGGCTATTTGAAGCGAAGCCGAACCCTGCGCATTTTGCTTTAGCTGAACTCGAGAAGATGGGGCTAATAAAGTACATTATTACACAGAATATCGACGGTCTTCATCAAAAAGCTGGTTCAAAAAGCGTGATAGAACTTCACGGCACTATGAAGAGGAGCTTTTGCTCCTCTTGCTTCAGGTCTTACGATTCGTCTGAGGTTCTTATGAAAATAGACGAGGGAGAACTTCCTCCAAAGTGCTCATGTGGTGGGATTATTAGACCTGATGTTGTACTCTTTGGGGAACCAGTTAAGGAGATAAATTACGCATTACAAATTGCTTACGATTCGGACTTGGCTTTAGTGGTAGGTTCCTCTCTGACTGTATATCCAGCAAATTTGGTTCCGCAAGTCGTAAAGGAAAGAGGAGGTAAACTAATAATCCTAAACATGGAGGAAACGCCTCTGGACTTTATTGCTGACGTCGTTATAAGAGACTCCGTCGAAAAAGTCCTACCGATGATAGTTGATGAAGTAAAAAGGCAGACTGGTTTGGTCTGACTTCTTCCCCGCTAGCGAGGGTTCCCTCCTCATCGTTCCCACCATCGATTCGGGTTTACATCTGGTGGGCAGTCGAGTGGCTCAGAGAACCACTCCCATTTGAAAATAGCATCGGGGGTGTGGGGGTATCCCCCACAAGGGGGACTTTCATTGTCGAGCTCTAGTCCCTTGAAGGAAAGAGGCGTCACTGCTTGCTCCTCCCACAGTACCATTAAGCTGAGGAGGAGCGTCGTTAGCATCACTAAGAGAAATTTTGATAGAGGAGTATTTAAACATGGGACTATCCATCCCGGCTGGCGAGGCTTTCCGCCCTTTTAACCCCTTTCTTTGTAACTTTCAGGATTCGAAAGTGGTAACTACTGAATGTCGCTTTCGTCCTTGTTTGCTTCCTTTATCTTGTCCATTACTTTTTTTGGTAAAGCATAGTCCTCCCTCCTCTCGTTTATTCTCCCCAAGAGGACTATGCCCTTTCCCGGGACTATGTCAATTTCCCAAACATACTTATCATGATTTGTCTGCCTCATCTTTTCTATAACTACATATCTATGTAGCATTCCATCTCTTATTACTCTCCTGAACCTGATAATCCCATCAGCTACGTGTTCAACTCCGAATCCGAAAGCTTGGGACGTAGTTATTGCGTATTGTGACGTAACGAGAATTGTAAACCTCCACTTGTTAAGTACTCTCTTCAAGTAGTAACTTATTTTTCTTGCCATTGCCGGTTTATCTAAGAAAAGTGCAGATACTGAATCGATCACTAGTCTAGCCCACCCAGAGCCTAATTTTTGCTTAGCCTCTATCACTTTTTGGACTAGTGACTCAGGTTCTAACTCCGTTAAAGACCACTCGTCTTCCCTTTCCTTCATTAACGCGTCAATTATTATCAACTTCTTTTCAATATATTCTTCGAGATCCCAGTTAAACATCTTGGCTTGCCTGACTATGGAGTCCCTGCTCTCTTCCGTAGTAACGTAAATTGCAGGCTCTCCATGGACAAGTCCTTCGTGTATAAAGCTGAGGGAGAAGATTGTCTTACCCGTTCCGGGTTCACCAGTCAAAGCTACAAAGAACCCCTGCGGAATGCCTCCCTCGATAAGCCTGTCAAATTCATGAATACCAGTAGACAGCCTGATCATAACCATTTATTTTGAACTAATGGAATAAATAATTGCCTTTTGATAAAGGTATTAAGGAAAAAATGGAGTGTGGACAACAATTTTGTTAATATAAAATGAATTATTTGAATTGTTTGTGCTTTATTAGTAGAACGTTAATGATAATACCTTTTTAGGGTGAGCACGGGAGGTATTACTTGGAGGTGAGCACTTGGAAACTAGATGGAAGGTTCCCGTGCTCACCCAAATTATACTAATTTTAATGCAGTATATTAACCTTAGCCCTAGGTTTTACTCTAGGGATACCTTAGCCTATGCATTGGCTAACCAGTTTCTGGGTTATCCACTTGGAGGGTCGTGTTATCCACTCTACTCTGCTTTACTATCATGGGAGGTTGAGTTACGTGAGGTATGCTGTGCCATTGAGTGGTGTTTACGCTATTGATGAGACTAAGGTGAGGCTAATTAATGGTCAGTACTATTACGTGTGGATCGTTAGGGATGTAAAAACCAAGGGAATACCCTTCTTCATGGTTACTAGCGTTAGGAGTGGGGTACATGTCTTGGCAGTTTTGGCAAGTATGAAGAGGGCTGAGGAAGTGGCAAGGGGAATATTTAAAGTGAGGGTGGATAAGTTACTTGCACGATGGGGCAACTGCATACAACGCCTTCACATGGTTAAACGTAGAACACGAGAAGGTAACGTTCAACGAGAGGGATTACGCAGAACAAGGGTTCAGAAGCTTAAAACATAGGCTTGCATCAATGGACTTCCACTTCCCTTGGAATACTGACAATCACAATAACTAGGTGGTTATCAACATTCTTCCTAATATTTCCTTTACACCCCAACGTACTTGTTAGATAAGGGGGTGATAATAAATGTAAATATTTCAAATGAATGAAATTGTTGTCCACACTGCTGGTGCATTGAAAGAAACATTTTAAATAGTTCTATAGAGATCGTTTACTTACAATCAATCGAGAAATAAATAGACGTTATCAATAGAAGTCGTATTCAGGAAACCCAGTTAGTGGTAGCGCGAATAACGTACATTTGTCCCATATTCACTAACTTAAGCCATAAAGTACTATATACGGGTTTATATACGAAGGAAAAGTAGTCGACATAGTCGGGAGTATACCTTAGAGGGTAAGAGATGTGGGACAATACGTAATAAAAATTTTTTATAGTACTAGCGAGTTTTATTTAATAACCAGTTAAAAACAATGTCAAATAATTTCATTTTTTTTAAAAAACTAAAGATGATTTCATACCTCCTTTACTCAATCAATAAAAGTTTATATTTCTTTAAAGTAAATTAAGTATTGTAAGGTGAATAAATTGGGACAGTCTTATAGGATTAGGAGATGGATCTCGGTACCGATTTTTATCCTAATGTTGTTAGGTACAATTACAGCCTTGGCTCAACCAACTTCAATACCTGCCTCAACTTCAATAACCTTCATTTCGTATAACGGTGATGATGCGAACGGTATATTAGCGTTTGAACATGGTCAGATAGCGTTTTACGCATACTCAGTTCCCCCATCGGAGTACACCTCCCTACCACCGGGGGCAAAGGCATATTTAATGCCGGCTACTTACTACGACGTCTTGGTAAATCCTTTAAATACAACATTTGGATTTAACCCGTTCCAGTTCCAAGAAGTCAGATTTGCATTAAACTTCATAGTTAACAGGACCTTCTTTGTGGATAATATACTTCACGGATACGGAATACCCTCGATAACTTTATACGCCGGAGAACAATGTGTGTTACACATACAGAACACTCTAGCTAAATACGCTTACATACATTATAATTTCACCTACGCTAATGAGACGATCTATAAAGTGTTGACCGCACACGGTGCTCAATACGTTAATGGTAAATGGTACTACGACGGGAAACCCATTACGGTTTATGTTTTCGTAAGGACCGATGCCACAGTGAGGAGTGAATATGCTGAATATTTCATTAGTCAGCTAGAAAAACTAGGGTTTACAGTTCAGGAGATACAAGGTAATTTGCAAAAGGAAATATCAATGGTCTACGGAAGCGATCCAGCTAATACTACATGGGATATTCTCATAGAAGCATGGGGAGACACTTACGGATATTATGATGCTGGGTTAATTGAAGGGCTTTACTCCACACTAGGTAGTTCTGCCCCCTTCACCTCATATTATGGATTATCATTTGGTAGCTTCAACGATAGTAAGTATGAGTCTCCTCTTCTACTTAAAGAGGCAAATGAAATCGACAACTGGTCTTTAACACTTATTCAAAGTGAATTCACCAATGCTGCTCAGTACTACCAGTTAGTTAATGATATAGTTAACGTCGGAATCAACATGTCAGTAAGAATAGGTTTGGGAATTAGCTTGACTCCTCAGTACGTATTGTCTAACATTAACGGTGTTTACCCCAATTACGCTCAGGGTAGCTTATTAAACTTCCAGACTTATCTCTCTATAGTTAACGGCTCCTACCCGAACGTGACTATAGGTGTTAGGTATTTAACCCAAGGAGCTGCTAACCCTGGTGCCGGTTTCACCGATGCTTACACGGACGAGATTGCAACAGCTCTGTTTACCCCAGCTGCTTTAACAGTACCCGGATCAGGATATCCAGTTCCTTACATCTATTCATTTAAGATTGTAAACATGACTCCCAATGCTGTGGTACCGGTTCCTTCCAACGCTTTATGGTGGAACCCTGCAAAACAACAAGTAACATATGTTCCTTCAAATACAACTGCACAGATGGCTGTGATCTACAATTTAGCACCTCTCTTCAATAATGATAAATGGGCCGACGGGCAAAACATAACTTTAGCGGACATAATATACCAATACATCATAGCGTCAGAAATGTCGCTGAACTCCAGCAACCCAATTTACGACTCTGTTACTAGTTCCGCCTACGGTCCTTCACTACAGACGATTAAAGGATTTAAGATAATTAACTCTACAGCAATAGAAATATGGGGTAACGATTGGTTCTTCGACCCAACAGAGGCAGCAGTAAGCTTATTTGGTTCATTCAATCCGTTAGGTTATGCATTAGCTGGTGGAGGTTACTTCCCGTGGCAAGTGTATGTTGGTATGAAGGATGTTGTAGCTGAAGGTAAGGCTGCGTGGTCACAGAGCGATGCACAATCTAAAGGAATTGACTGGTTAAACTTAGTAAGCCCCACTGACGTAGGCTATATACTTTCAGCCTTAGAAAACGCTTCCACAAGCGGTTACATACCGAACAGTTTAATACAAATAGAAAAATTAAGTAATATTACACTAGTAACTCAACAACAAGCGATATCTGGTTACAAAGCTGCAATATCTTTCATCCAGACTTACGATAACGCTCTAATTGGTGACGGACCGTTCATATTGGTAGCTTGGAACCCAAGTGCCTCCCCACCGTTTGCAAAGATAGTTAAGAACCCGTACTTCCACCTCGTCCCACCGCAACAAGCATTGTTAATCCCGATGACGTACTCAATATCATTTAATGTTCCACCTACAGTAACGGCAGGAGAGGTATTGAACGGGACGGTGAGGGGAACTCCAGCGGGAAGTACCCAAGCAAGTCCGGTAGCTAATGTGACGGTGTATCTCGAATTACTACATCCTAACGGATCCATAATATTCTCGACGCAAGAAATGACTAACAACCAAGGTCAGTTCACATTCAATATACCGAAGAACTTGTCATCTGGCTCTTATATTCTAACAATAGCGGCGTATCAAAACACTTCGATATTGATAAATCCAATGGAAGTTTCTCTAGTCGTATTACCACCTGTTACCACGACTTCGTCTACCACAACAGCTAATTTAAGTACGACATCAGTTCAGACCAGTTCATCAAGTGCCACCTCCACGACGTCGAGTGGTATTAATGTAGGTCTCATAGGAGCTGTGATAGCGATAATAATAATAGTGATAGCGGCTGTCGCGTTATTAAGAAGGAGGAAGTGAGGTTTCTAAATGGCGTACTTTACATTCGTCCTAAAAAAGGCAATCATTTATTTTTCCGTTCTAATTGCAACACTGTCTATTCTCTACATATTTACCTTTCCAATTTTGCAGGAAGTCATATCTAAAAGTATAGATTTTCAAGTGGCACAATTTACTCAGACTCTTTTAAAAAATTCTCACCATCTAAACTCCACTCAAGTTCAACTTATTGTTGAAAGGTACAAGGAAACGTTAATTTCTGCATACGGGTTGAACCAGCCTATTATTACTAAATACTTTGTACAAATGTATAATCTCATACTCTTTAATTTCGGTAACGCTTATTTTATCCAAGCACCATCTGGCTCGAGAGAGGTTAGTAGTATAATAGCATACTATTTACCCAACACAGTACTCCTTTTCACGACGGCGACTATCATATTTATAATAGCAGGCACTATCATAGGACTACTCTCCGCTAAATCAAAAGTATGGGATAAAATAATTGCCATAATAGCGGTAGTCCACTCCAGCATACCAACTTGGTGGTTAGGCTTTGTTTTAATAGCTGCCTTAGCTTATGGAGTAAAAGTTTTCCCGCCCGGGGGAATGACATCAGTTCCACCACCGAAAAACCCCTTTGACTATGGAATAAGCGTGATATACCATATGACTCTTCCTCTAATCACCATATTCATAGTGAATGTGGGTGGTTTTGCCTATATAGTTAGGAGCTTGGTTGCCTCTATAATGAAGGAGGATTTTGTAATCACAGCTAAAGCAAGAGGTATACCAGAATCTAGGATACTATTCAAACACGTCTTACGAACTGCTTCTCCTTCAATAACTACACAAGCTATCTTAGCTCTTGCCGGTTCATTGGGAGGTAGCCTGACTACGGAGGTAGTATTCGAATGGCCGGGGATAGGTTTATTGACTTACGTTGCAATAACATTAAACGACTTGCCCGTAATATTGGGAGTTACTTACGTCTTAACGATAGTCTTACTTTTGGGTTTGTTTTTAGGAGAGTTAGTTTACGGGATTCTGGACCCGAGAATAAGGTCAGGTGAATAAATTTGAGTAAATATGAAGTTGGTATTTCTAGTTATGTGAGAGAGTTTTTACACAATAAAATGGGTCTAACCGGGATCATAATACTTTTAATTTTGCTCGTTTTCACCGTAGTTGCCTTATCAGTACCTGCCCAAGTGTATGAGTCGTGGAATAATCCTGCATCATGGAGTGAGTATCCGAAACACGTACCCCCGGCGTGGCTAGGAATCTTCTATCCTAATAAGTATTTCACGACCGAGCAGTTGTCCCCAACTAACATATCAGAGTATTCACCAGCCAAAGACATTTACATAGCTTTAATCACGTTCTCGTTTAACTGGACTAAGTCGTTTCCGGCTTACAACGTCTACTTCATAATTTCTACCAACAGTACGCCGATTGAGGAAGTAGTCTATTGGAATAAACCCGACGGTAGCACAATTCAGATCCAAGTGCCTAATTCGTATTTTAACGTACCTTTTGACTTAACGGCTATACAAGGTTTCATTCTAAATTATATATCGTCGATCACCGGTAAAGCCCCCAACATAGTAAACGCTACTACATTATCCACCGCACTGTTTAACTCGCCCAAGTCTAACTTAACAGTGACCGAGGACGGCAAATACATAGTGAAAATAGAAGTCATATCTGCGAAACCGATGAACGTAACCAAAACCAAAATTTTACTATTAGGTAATTCTTACGGACTCATGGGTACAGATTACTTTGGTAAGCCCATAGATCTAGGCGTGCTTTTAGGGCTTCCCGATGCACTAGAAATAGGTGCCTTAACTTCGATTGTCTCCGTAGTGGTCGGGATTGTAGTAGGTGGTATATCAGGGTATCTTGGCGGTACTAAAGACTCCGTTATTCAGTGGATAACATTGGTGTTTCTGGCATTGCCTGCACTCCCGTTTTTAGTCGCAGTATCCTTTGTCACAGAGCCTAACCTCGAATTGGAAGGACTGTTAATCTCCTTCCTATCGTGGCCCTTTTACGCAATTATTGCGAGGTCTATGGCGCTATCGATCAAATCTAACAGTTACGTTGAAGTGGACAAACTCTTGGGCATACCTTCCTATAGAATATTCTTTACTCATTTTATGCCAAGATTGATACCGATAACTGTAGCTTACATGGCATTGGGAGTTCCTGCCGGTATATTGCTTGCTCAAACTCTAGCTTTTCTAGGAATAGCTCCGGCTAATATAGTAACGTGGGGAGGTATTTTAGATCAAGCGGAAACGTATCAAGCCCAAGTGAACGGTTGGTGGTGGTGGGTAGTGTTCCCTGGCCTTATGATAGTGGTAGTGGCAGTTCCTTTCGTTCTAATAGGTTTCGCAGTAGAAAGGATTACTTTAGGGGAGAGATAAAATGCTATTAGAGGTACAGAACTTAAAAGTTTATTTCTATACTAGGAGGGGTGTCGTAAGGGCAGTGGATGACGTTAACTTGAACTTGGATAAAGGAGAAATTGTAGGACTTGCCGGGGAGAGCGGTTCGGGGAAAAGCACTATAGGATACGCGATAATGAGGTTAGTACCTAATCCTGGAAAAATTGAAGGAGGCAAGATACTTTTCAAGGGCGAGAACATCTTAGATCTGGATGAGGATACCTTCAGGAGAAATTACAGGTGGAAAAAGATATCGATGGTTTTTCAAGGGTCGATGTCTGGATTTACGCCAGTTTTTAAGATAAAAGATCAGATCGTAGAGGTTTTGAAAATTCACGGTTGGAACGGAGACTATGATGAACGGGTTAAAGAGTTGTTTAAGATGGTTAACTTGGATCCATCATTGGCGGAGAAGTACCCTCATGAGTTATCTGGAGGGCAAAAACAGAGGGCTTTTATAGCCATGGCGTTAGCACTTAACCCTGAAGTTCTGATAGCTGACGAGCCTACTACTGCCCTAGACGTAGTAGTCCAAGAATACATTCTTAATTTACTAAAGCAACTTAGAAAAGATCTGAATTTATCTATAATTTTCATAACACATGACTTAGCGTTATTATCTGAAATCTCAGACAGAAATTATATACTTTACGCAGGTAAAATTATGGAAAGCGGTCCCTCTGAGATTATATTTAAAAAACCCAGACACCCTTACACGTCCTTACTAATAGAGTCTATAGCTACGTTAGATAAAGATATAATAAAAGGGATATCTGGCTTTATGCCAGACCTTTCAACCCCCCCTAAAGGGTGTAGATTTAACACTAGATGTCCCTTTGCTAAAGACGTATGTTTCAATGAAGAACCCGAATTTAAAAAATTCTCAGATGGTGACGAGGTTGCCTGTTGGCTCTACTGAGGATTATAGGGTTAGAGTGAGAAACTTAAAAGTCTATTTCGCTACTGGTGGTAGGATATTCGGTAAGAAGCACTTGACCAAAGCGTTAGATGGTGTGACGCTTACAATTAAGAAAAGGGAGATTATGGGAGTAGTGGGTGAGAGCGGTTCTGGTAAAACTACGTTAGGGAGGGTTACTTTAGGTCTTCAGAAACCCACAGAAGGGGAAGTTTACATCAAAACTGACAATGAGGAAATAAACGTAGTAAAAAGTAAGGTTAAGGTAGTAGGAAGATACGCACAGATGATTTATCAAGATCCCTATTCTTCGATAGACCCAATTATGAGAGTGTATGACGTTCTGGCTATGCCGTTAAAATACCGAAAAGAGGAGAACATTGAGGAGAAAATCAAGGAGGCAATGAATTTAGTAGAACTACCGCTGGAGTTATTAGAGAATAGAGTCTATCAGCTTTCAGGTGGACAGAGACAGAGGCTTAGCATAGCCAGGGCAATAATCGTAGACCCTGAGTACGTAGTTGCTGATGAGCCTACTACCATGTTAGACGCCTCACTGAAAGGCGAAATACTAAAGATAATAAAGGACGCTAGGGAGAAAAAAGGTATATCTTTCATGTTGATAACACATGAATTACCGATAGCTAAAATAATCTCAGATAAAATCACAGTTCTATATCTAGGGAAAGTAGTAGAGATCGGTAGAGCCAGTGACGTTATAAAGAAGCCCCTGCACCCATACACTCAGAGCCTGATTGAAGCCTATCCCAAAATCGACCCGTCATTAAGGGATAAACCCAAGGAGATAAAGATAAAAATAGACGTAGTGAGACCGGAGAAAGGTTGTGTGTTCTACCCCAGATGTCCATTCGCTCATGATAGATGCAAAGAAAAGGAACCCGAACTGAAGGAAATAGATCAAGACCACTACGTAGCATGCTGGCTTTATTAACGAGAAAATCTCTCTCCTAAAAACTCTAATAAACCTCTTATACCCACCAATGCACCAGCTATTGACACTATCATCGAGATAACTATAATCGACAAGCTCTGTAATGACGCCCCCAAGTAGTCTAAGCCTATCGCTCCTAAAAGCATCGTTAAGCCAACTATTACTTTAAGTAATGATTGCATTATTTAAGTCTCGTACTCAGGAACTAAAAACCTTGATTATAATAAAGCTAGAGATTATTAAGGGCGGAGGGTAGGCAACGTTAGACAGCTAACTTCTGAGGTTTGAACTTACGCTCAATGTTTTTGAGGGATTAATTGCATAAGTATTTAGCGGAAGTGATGAAATGAAGAGACCTTAGGGTGTGACGAATTAGATGGGTTAAATGGATTAGAAGAGTAACCATCCATGTTGAAGTACCATATGGTGAAGTTTGTCGTTTGTGCTGTTAGTGGTAAGCCGTTCTGGAAGGCCCTCAACTATAGCCCACATTATTAAAAATGTGTCATAACAAATTTCTAACATATTGAAAATAAACAAAAATATATCACTGACATAATTGAACATGATAAAGAATAAAATTTTCTTTTTAGATAAAAATAGTTAAAAAAGAGAACACGACCTCTTTTTACGCTGTAGTTAACAAAGCTGATAGATCTCCAATCATCATATTACTCTGCTTTGCGTTTCCCGATTTTACCATGGGGGTTGAGAGTTTTGCCTTTCTCTACCAAGTTTATTTCTACGTGAATTACGTGAATAATTAACCCTATCAATATTGACAAAACGCCTAAAACCAGGCTTTCCTCACCTAAAGCGATCAATACGACTATAGACAATAAAATAGAAAATATCTGTAACGCTGGGTAAAAAGGTGCTTTAAACGAACCGATAAAGCCCCTTCTCCTAGATATTATTACAGCCATAGCTGTAGTAAGATAAGAAAACACAGTCCCGAAGTTAGAGACAAGTCCGATTGCTTCAACGTTGCCAAGACTCAAAGACGATATCATGATTGATACTACAATAAGAGTCGGTAAAGCCTCATTTATCGAAAGTCTCGAGGGTATTAAGTTGTCCATAGCCATTTGCTTTAAAGTTCTCACTGTAGCGATTATTGTAGATAGGGTTACAGTAAGCGTAGCAATAATAGCAGTAGTAGAAACAGCTAAGACCACAAACAACGGGGCTTTAGCTTCTTGTAAAGCGAAAGTTAGCGGGTTTCCTTGCGTACCGTAAACTTGCCAAGGCAGTAAGTACAACATGGAAAACACCACAAGGACATAAAGCACCGAAGTTATGACTAAGGACAGTACTATTGCCTTAGGGATGTTTTTGTCTCCGTTTTCCACGTCAGGGGTTAAAGTTGCTATGGTGTTAAATCCAGAGTAGGCGAAAAATGCCAACGAAGAGGCGGTTAGAATTCCGTTTAAGCCATGAGGAACCAAAGGCGTAAAGTGAGATATGTCAAACTTCCCCGATAATAACGAGAAAGCGATAAATAGAACTAAACCGCCCATGTTAATTACGACCAATATCGATTCTATCTTGGAAGCAAGTTTCAATCCTGCTAAGTAAATTCCACCCAAAACTATAATGACAGTTCCCGCAATTACGTATGTAAGCTTGGGTATCTGAAGGTAGCTCGCAAATCCCAACGCTGTAGCCGCTCCAGACACGGAATATGAAATCATTCTCATCCAGCCCACCAGGAAGCCCACAGTGTCTCCCATGGTTAGTTTTGCAAAAGAGTAAACTCCTCCCTCAGTATCGGGGTACTTTGAAGCGAGTTCTGCACTATTCAAACCAATACTCATGGCAAGTAATCCCGTAATTATAAAGGAGAACAGTGCAGCCGGGCCAGCAAGGTTTATAGTGCTACCAGCCATAACGAATATACCAGCACCGATTATATTACCGAGACCTATGGCAGTAGCCTCAAGGAGGGATAACTTCCTTTTCATGCGATAATTGAGCCGGTAAAAAGTTAAAGCATTAACTTGTTGGATATACACATACATTTCATTTTAACTATAATTTATGGTAGAAAGGCTGAGTACTTCTCTGCCTTGGAAGGACGAGGTTTTCCTTTCAGGGGGCTCATCGTTCTCCTCATCGATTCGCTATCACATCCCTCATTTGGTGGGCAGTAAAGAGGCTCAGAGAACTATCTCCACTAAAGAAATGAAGTGACTTTCATCCATTACTTTTAGTCCCGTCAAGGAAAGAGAGATAATAGTTTCCACTTCTACAATCCCATTAAGCCCTCAATCGAGCTGGGAAGGAGCATCATCAACATTACTAAAATTATCTCGGCAAAGGGGTATCAAAATATAAGGGGACTATCCATCACCTCGGCGAGGCTTTTCGCCCCCTTAACCCCCCAGTTTCTGTAAACGAAAGACCATTTGTAAGGTTTACGATAGGTTGGAGACTAATAAATGTTAACGTCTCTAACGACAACAGATTATCATGATGGCTACTAATAGATTATTCTTTATACACTACGTTAAGATTATCTACCGCAAGAAAGTATAAAATAGGAAACGCTTAAGGTCTATGTTTCGAGAGCTGACATAAAGTTAGGAAGAATATAAGCTGAGAGAAAAGATACTTCTTTTTACGTAGAATTCATATTGTTAGGGAGGAGAAATTTATACAGGATTTAGTACATATACTATATGATTACCGTAATGTTCTATAGTAACATTTCTGGTAGTTTTGGGGTTCAATCTCAGCTTTAGCTATAGTACCTCTTAAAGAGACAAATAACACGATTTTAATTGAGGAAACTAAGATAGCTTAACGTTAAGTTTTTTCATTTTTCCTTTAATTTTTTATTGAGACATAACTTTTTTATGTATCTTAAATCAGGGAAAATTTTAAATACAATTAACGTAAATATAATTAATAATGATCGAAAGACAGATAATGCTTACGATCCACACTGATGCGAAGCTAATACTTCAGGATGTTTATGACTTGAGGAACTTGAAGGAATGGTGGATGTTTCTAAAGGACATAGAGATGGAGAATGAAGACACTTACATTGCTAAGTTCCGTGTCTTCATGTCATTTAAGTTTCATATGAGGAGGAAAATAGGACTTAATAAAGTAGTACATGAGGGAGTAATGAAGTTTCCCAAGGCTTACTTTCGTTTCACCGTAGAGGTATTTCCAAGAAGGAACGGAGACGTAGATATATCTGTAAAGGGTGAGTACTCAGGACCTCTAGAGAGGCTTGCGGGAACTCCGATGGAAGTTTTTTTGAGAAAGTTCGCGGAGAATTTAGAGGACAAGTATAAGGGAAGGAGTGAAGGTTTGAACATGAGGCAAATTTTGGAATACCAGATAGAAGCAAGTAAGGATTATGACGGAGAAATAATGATAACTGTTGATGAGTGCAAAGTTACGTTACGGAAAGGCAAAATAGTTAGTGCAGAGTGCGGAAATATAGTAGGGGACGAGGCGATAAAGAAGATTCTCAGCGAGGAAAAACCCAAGATAAAAATAGAGTATACCTAGAGAGGAGTCGGACTTTCATTGAGGTTTCATGAATTTGTATTCAACCTCTCGTCCTCATTCCCCTTGTCCGGCTCCCCACGCCTAGGTTAGGGAGTGTGAACTCCCGGCCACGACTTAGGGAGCTTCATTGAACCCATCCTCCCCCTCACATTGCCCCTCGGGTTCATCGTAGGGCTCTCTTCTACATGTCAACATCAACTGAAAAAGCTTGTAAATTTTCATTAAGGAATAGTTAGCAATGTTAAATGATATCAAATGACATAAAATTCACGGTTTATCGGAAGCTGCTGACAACGGCAAATAAACATGAATATCAAGAGTTGGCCACATATTATTTTGCAGATTAGGGTATAAAGACTAACGTCTCCCCCATCCTGGAAGGACGAAGTTTCCCCTAATCGTTCTCCTCATTGGTTCGGGACTACTTTTGGTGTACAGTAGAAGGCGCCAGAATTCCTTCATCTGAAGGGGGACTATCATCCGTGACATCTAGTCCTTTAAAGAGATTTTAGATGTTCCTTCCTCAGTCTAATTAAGCTAAGGAGGAGTGCGGTTAGCACCACTAAAGGATATCTCGGTAAAACGATATCAAAATATAAGGGGATTATCCATCACCTCGGAGAGGCTTTCCGCCCCCTTAACCCCTTTCTGCAAAAATAAGTTAAAAATGTGTAGACTATTTTTCAGTTAAGGAAGGGGTAAGTGCTCGCTTAATCAATTGGTTAAAAATAGTCATGGAGAGTAAGATAAATCATCTTTACCCTTGACAGAAATAGAAAATCATGTGTAAGAAAGAAAATAGATTAGAAGAATAAGAGCAATCTATTTTGAAAAATTTCCAGACTACATCACTATTTCTCTAAATCTCAATCTCACGTGTAATAAGCCTGCTATAACACCTAGTGTAAACAAAATTATTGCTGACTCAATTATTTGACTTCGTAAGCTGTAAGCTTTACTGGCATAAAAAGTGATTGCCCCTGATATATGATCATCAGACCTCCTAGTGTCATACCGGATATTATTGCCAGTTTTTGGTTATCTGTAACGTTTTTGAATTGTAACTTTTTCCTCCACAGCTCCCCTATACCGTAGAACAACACTATTCCTATTGTAATAAAGGAAAACAGTCGAGAGGAACTGTATCCACCAGTTCAGTAAATCATTGATCTCGAAGAGCTGAATGAATAAAAAACTGAAATATAATATAGTCCAAATCCGCGAGTCCACTGTTCTTGAAAGATCCGTAGACTCTCAGCCAAGGCATTTTAACAGTCTCCCTTAACCCTACACCCGCCGTCCGATTTATCAGTCTTATTGGGTCTTCAAAAGCCACATTATCCCTCCTGAAGTCCTTACTCTCCCCTCGTAGTCCATTTTAATACCCTTTACTAACCTCCCCAGAGGAAAAAATAACTCGATTCCCCTATCTGTAGGAGAGGTTAACATGTCCAGAAACATGTGCAAAAACACGCCTAAACCGAGGTAAGGATTGAAAAGTGTAACGGCCGAAGCGAAAAACAAGTTGTGGAATAAAGCTCTGTGCAGCTGATACCTTGCAAATATCGCTCTTCTAGTAAAAATGTACTCTCTGTCAGGTCAGGCAAGGCAGCACCAATACCTACTAACACGGCGAGTGACAAGTCATTATGAAAGAGTACTAAACCTACAGCTAAGGCAAAGGCTATATGTGTGTTTAAGTTCATATGAAGAATTCTCGTGGTTATTTAACTTCTTTCGACAAGTATGAGAAGAGTAAGGCTCCAAAAATAGTGGTGAAAAGAGTCATTAAAATTACGGCGAAGTAGCCATCTGTGTTGAGTATATTATATGTGAGTCCTAAAGAACCTACTACTATACCCGTCTCCCCTCTCGGTGTCATTCCGACCGAGATCAAGAACGCCGACCGCGGGCTCTTTGTTTGCAAGTAAGCGAACGGAAAGACGCCTACTATTTTGAAGACTATTGCGATCACGAAGAGTTCTAGGCCGAGAATCATTCCGTTGAAAGTTATGTTCTGGATATTAAGCTGAAAACCTACTGTAACAAAGAAGAGGGAGCCGAAAATTGCAAGGAGAGACTCGGAAATCCTCAGGAACTCCTCTCTTTTCTTACTCTCAGCGAGTGCAATGCCGGTAAGGAATGCTGGTACAATCGGAGAAAATCCTACAGTAGTCAAGATAAACACTAACCCAAACAGTGATATAAACGGAAACTCCTCTACGTAATTCTCCCCTATTCTATCAGCTAACTTGGGTAAAATCACTACAGCTAAGGCGAAAGCTAGTGCCCCTATTACTATGTAAAAAACGATCGTCTTTGTAACGGACAGAAATGAAGGTTTCTCCCCCGAGATCAGGGACAGTGCCACAGTCAGTAATAGCAAATCAACGACGTCGTCAACAGCTGAGGCCACTGTAATGAAGTTTGAAATACTTCCCTCCACGTTCCTCTCCTTTAATATTGATGAAACTGCTGCAATACTCGTTGCACCCACCGAAACGGCTAAAATCAACGACTGTGGATAAGGGAGAAGTGCCAGAGAGACTAGGAAAGGTACTAAAGCTCCGAAAAGAGCCCCTAGTATACCATAAATTCCGGAGCTTTTTAAGGTGCTCATCCCGTGCTCAAGTCCTGAAGAATAAATGAGCAGAATCATGGAGAATTCTGCTAAAAAGGATAAGTAATCATTAATGGTAAACAAAGGCATGTTCAAAATCCTGTTAAAGACTTCGCCAAATCCGTAGGGGCTTAATACGATCCCCGTTATGATCTCCCCCACAATGAGAGGTAAACCGTATCTTCCCATATAACTCCTCACTATCTCAGCAACAAAAATTAATATAAATATTTCTAGAAGAGCGAACAAGTATTCCGATTCCACAATAGACTTAACGACTGAAGATAATAATAAGCCTTTTGATACCTGTAATTCGCAGACTAGGTCGCGTCGTATTTACATCACACTCTAAGTCATTTTTTTATTATTCGACGTAAAGAATAAACAGAAGGTCTGTAATGAATAGGAAGGGGTTAAACTCTTTCGAAGCTTTTTCTCTTTCCTTCGGCGGACAAGCCCCTTTTACGTCTATGATAACCTACGGAACAGTTGCCCTGCAAATGGGAGGGACTTTTCTCCCCATAGCGACTATTATAGCCACGCTAATAGTTCTACTAAACGGTTTAGTGGTGTACAAACTCTCATCCGACTTTTCCGACGAAGGAGGTTACTTCACTTACGCATATTTCTCTCTCACAAAGAGGTTGGGCTTGGTAACCGGATGGATATTCCTAATGTATGCTTTTACTTACGCGGGGACACTAATTGCTGGTTCTATATACATACTGAAAAGTGTGACATCTCAATTACTGCCAGACGACGTGTTAAGTATACCTATAATTGCATTCTCTTCTTTTCTAATACTTAAGGGACTTAACGTCTCCGTGAAGTACTCTGAGTTCGTATCCGTAGCCGAGATAACAGCAATCGTGATTAGCTCTGTAGTACTTTTAATGAAACCTCATCACACATTTCAGCTCATGATCCCTCAAGATATCTTCCTGGTCACACTATTTGCCATAGGAGTTCCCTCTGGTTACGGAAACATAAGTCCCATGGGAGGTGAGGTAAAAGACGCGAAAAAGACACTGGGGATTGTTACGGTTAGCGTTATTCTAACCGGTGGGTTACTTTCAGCCTTGTTATTTTACGCGACCTCACTATACGGGACTGATTTCGTGATGATCCTGAAGGAGAACGTAAGTTTCCTCCTTCCCTATCTCTTCTTCTCAGCATTAAATGGAGGAATATTAGGTGGGATTGCTTACGTGATCGCTATGTCGAGAGTAATCTATGCAATGGGGATTAGGAAGATGGTTCCTACTAGTTTATCTTACTTAACAAACGGCAGACCGTTAAACGCCGAGTTGGCTTCGATAATGTTTTACTCTGTATTACTGTTCGCCCTAATTCACTTCTTGGGCGTTTATACAACTTTCGACTTGCTGGGAGAATTCTCTATGCTTACTTATTTGTTAATATCGATCTCCGCTGACATATCATTGCTGAGGAGGGCTATTAAAAGGAGTTGGGCAGATTTATCTTTATCATTTACCGCTCTCCTTGTCAGTATCATAGTCCTAGTATACTCAATAGTAGAGACGAGTTCACCCGTAATTAATTACGTATTAGCGTTATTCCTTATATTTGGTTTCTTTTACTTCGAGGTCTTGGAGTTGGCCAAGCAAACCAGGTGGAGATATGACTAACCTTAAATTATCGTAGAAAAATTATGAGACATGGCATTTTACAAGAAATTTCTCATAGGTATACTTCTTGTCGTCGTTCTTTTCGCCGTAAATTACGTTATGTCTTTGTTCGTATCAAACTCACAACTCCTTTTGCTGGTTAAGGTAGCTAGTGTGGTAATAAGCGGGTTATACTTCCTAATAATTATCACGGACGGTTTAAGGGATATATTGAAGGGGAAGGGTAACGTATCGATCGTGGTTCCTAATGTAGTGAAGTATTTAGGTTACATCGTGATTTTCATAGTAGCTTTCTCGATTTTCGGAGTAACCTCAGCAGAGGCGATTGCAGGTGGAACCTTCGCCGGTCTAGTAATAGGTCTAGCGTTACAACCCGTGTTACAGAACTTCTTCGCCGGATTACTGATCATGGGTACTGGTTACATCTCAATCGGAGATCACGTGAGAATAATGAGTACTAAAATTACCTATACACCAGTCCTCTTTCCCCAATACAAGTACTTCTCAAGGGACTTCATCGAACAAGGGATTGAAGGGGATGTGGTGGAGATAGACTTGTTCTTTTCGCGTATATTGCTAGAGAATGGTAGGGAGATTAGGATACCCAATTACATTTTACTGGAATCAAGTGTTATCGATTACACTTCAAAGTACAGCAAGGATTTCGTGATTAGTATCAGGGTCGAATTTCCCCTATATAAAGTGGACTTAGAAAGGATAGAACAACAAATAGTTGAGGTTTTAAAAGGTTACGAAATCATAGAGGGACCGTTTCTGAGCGAACAGAGCGATAAGGAGCACGTGATTCTTTCCCTGAAGATAAGGGCTAACGTAACTGAGTGGAAGAAGGTTAAATCTGAAGTACTGAAACGCCTTCTGATACTCAGAAAGAGAATAGTAGAAAGTTAAGGAGTGAAACGATAAACAAAGCTGATGGAAAAATCATATAACTTCACTTTCAATTAAAGTCATAGTCTCCTTGACCCCGGACAAGCTAGCTATAGAGTTAAGTACTGTAGTAGCGACAAGATCAGGATCTTCAACGTCGATAGTTATGAGTAAGTCGTAGGGTCCGTAAACTACTGCAACATCATAAACCCTAGGCATCGCCATTAGTGTTGCTGCGATTCCCCTTATCTTGCTACTTTCAGCCTTAACCAACACATGAGCTCTAACCATACTGGCGTACGTCCTCACGAGATCCCACTCGGTGACGATGCCCCTCAAGTTAGGGGCTTTTGGCTCTCCATCGAAGAGTAACACCGACCCTACATTCTTCATGGTTATCAAGTTCGCTACATCCGCCACCGTAGCATCTTCGTCAGCGTAAACCAATTGCTGTTTACCTATTAAATCTCCCAGCTTATTACTCATAGCGTTCTCATTTAACGCTTTAAGTACGTCCCTTAGCGATACAACTCCTATGATGTCAGAACCAGAGATCACGGGTATGTGGGATATCCCTAAAGAAACCATTAGTTTTGCTGCATCAGTAACAAGTGAGTCGGAGTTCAATGTTAGCACGTTGCTACTCCCTATAGCCATTGCGGGAATGTTTACTCTAGGAATAATCTTAGCTAAGTCACGTTCAGTAACTATTCCCTGACCTTTCACAATTAGAGAGCCTATTCCGAGCCTTACCATGAGTTTTGCAGCTTCCCTAAATGACGTCTCGGGGTCTACACTAATTGCAGGTTTCGCTATATCCGAGAGTTTTTCTTCGGTCCAGTTCTGTTTGCCTAAGGCTTCCTTGATCACAGTTCTGGCTGAGATAACTCCTATTATGTTCCCTGCGACTGTTACAGGTACTCTCCTTACACCTGTGGTAATCATTAGACTTACGGCATCTTTTAGAGTTGAATTAACGTCTAATGTCTTTAAGTTTGTGGACATTATTGTCTTTAACATTTCAAATAATAGTTGTATTTCTAAGTTAAATGTATTTTATTCAAATGTTTTCTAAGAAGACGTTAAATATGTTAATTATTGCTTGGTAACGAAAAATTGACTATGACAGGTAAAAATGTAATGTATAAATAAAAACGTTTTTAAAATGATTATAATGATAAATAATATCTTCTAAGAGCTCAGTAATAAGTAGAGGTGATTGTAGGCATAATAATACATGATTCATTGTCGTAGATTAGACAATGGGCAAACATATTCAAACTTTTAAATACCTAGCCGTTGCCAACAGTTTCAGATAAACCGTGAATTTTATGTCATTTGATATTATTTAACATTCTTAGCTCTTCTCATGAGAGTTTATAAATTTTGTAGTTACGTACTATCATTAGAAGAGAGCCCTACAGTGAACTCGATGAGCAATGTGAGGGGGAGGATGGGTTCGATGAGGCTCCCTATGTCCTTGAAGGAAGTGGTTTAACTACCGCAGACGGCATGGAAAGGGAAATAAGGGGAATGAGAACGAGAGATTGAATACAAATTCATGAAACATCGATGAAAGTCCGACCCCTAAACAGGGAAATACCTTACGTGTAGACTCTCCTCGTGTTTTCTCTTTTTCAGACGACTAATATAAAAATCTCCTCTCTACACATGTTCTTGTGAAAAAAGTCACATTCGACGACTACCTTAAATTCCTTAATTCACATGACAAAGTCGAGTTTGGAGAGAACGCCATACATTTAGACCCTATTAAGGTGGATAGGCTAAAGCCTGAAGAAGATGAGCTTACAAACATCTCGACTACTGTGTGGAGTTTCCCGAAAAGAGGTAGTTGGGCTACTCATAAAGGGGACTACCGGGGAAATTTCGCTCCTCAAATACCCAGAGCAGTAATTTTGAAGTACACCGATGTGGGTGATATAGTCCTTGACCCGATGGTAGGCAGTGGTACTACGTGTGTAGAAGCTAAGCTCTTGGGTAGGAACTGTATCTCTGTAGATGTAAACATAAACGCAGTAATGCTAACGTTACACAGGCTTTACTGGCTCGAAAAGTACTTAGACGAATGCAAGGACTTTCTGGAAGAAGTCAGTTGTGAGGACATAAGAAAGGCTAAAGTAGACGTGTACATAGGAGATGCTAGAAAACTGACAGAACTGAATGACGAGAGTGTTGACTTAGTAGTGACTCATCCCCCTTACTTTAACATAATAGATTATACTAGCGGGATTAATGGGGACTTGTCTTCATATACCAAGCTGGAAAACTATATCTCGGCTCTAAAAGAAATCGGTGAGGAGATATACAGAGTGTTGAAAAAGGAAAAACAGTTCGCCGTCCTGTTGGGAGACACTAGGATAAAAAAACATTACGTGCCGATTACGTCGTACGCCTTACTAACTCTTCTTCAAGTAGGCTTCGTATTGAGGGAGGAAGTAATCAAAATACAGCATAAAATGAAGACAACGAGAGAGGTATGGAGAAAAGGTAAAAGGGACTTTCTGTTGATATACCATGAGAAATTATATATCTTCGATAAGACTGAAGAAGTCAAAAAATATAAGTATAGTTCGGGTGAAATGGTAAGAACACTTTTTTACCAGAGCGAAAACAATAAGACATTGTTTAGCTCATCTTCTGACTTCTGAAGAATCTATAAGATACATGCTGAGAATTCATGACATTAGATATTATAAATGGTAGGAAAGTAGTTAACCCGATCATTACGGCTGAAAATAACTATTCACTATGCTCCTCTTCCATAAAGCATCTAGAGATCAATGAAAGTGACAAGGTTTATTCCCATTTCTAAGCTGAAAATCAGGAAGCAATCTTTAGTTAATGGTGGCTAGTGTTGTCATTAGTATATTGTTTGAAGCCCCATACGAGAAGGTGAATATAACGATTATCATAGTGAGACATGGTAACATTGTCCTCTTCATTAGAAGTATTAGAGTGTAAATAGTAGAATATAATCAGAAGAATTTGTTATAAAAGTAGCACATACATGTAGATTGCTATAGCGTATAGTGTGATCATTATTGTGGGTATTACGAATTCGTAAATTAATATATTTTTTACTCCTCTCCTCAATAACATTGAGCCTAAGCCAGAAGCTGAATGAAGGATGAAGAAGAACGTTAAAGGTCCTATCAGAAGTATGTGGAACTGCAAACTGTTACCCCTATTTAACAGGCCAAGAGTCAAGTCTGAGATCAAAGTGGAGGTCTGAGGACCAGCTCCGAAACCTGTTATACCCTCAAGAAGTGCTAATACTAACAGGAACCAGGCAGTTAACCTCTGAAATGACGGGGTGTAGATAGAATCTTTAAGGTTAGGACTAAAAGCTTTTCTTGACGCCGCTATCATTATGAGTCCGGGTAAAGCTAAGGGGAGAAAATAAGGTGCTGTAGACGTTATCAACGTACCTAATAATAACGTTAATTTACTTCCTTGCAACATCTGGATACCCCCTTGACTCCCAATAACCAAGATAGTTCTCATCCGTAACATGAATTCTCACTAACCACTTAGTGTAGCAGTACCCCCACCAACGTGGTACAACCATTCTTACTGGGTAGCCGTGAAGTTCTGGTAGTGGTTTCCCATCTACCATATATGCTACAACGGTATCATCTTCCATTGCCTTGTATAAAGGTAAGTCCGCTGTATACCCGTCAGCTCCGAAAGTTACTACTTTAATTGCATTAGGCTTAACACCAGCTTCATTTAGAATATACTTTAATGGAACCCCAGTCCACTCCACGTTAGCTTGTAAGAAATAAGAGTTAGAAACACATTGAATAGTATCTTTTACTGAAATTGACGGCATATTCATTAGATCCTCATATGTTAATTGTAAAGGATTTTCAACTTGTCCATCAACTGTTAGAATATAATTAGATCTGGATAAGGTAGGAGTGTAGTTACTATACTGTACTACATACCATGCTGAGAATGGAGTTAAGGATTTATTCGTATGAGAAATTAAAATATCACTTGTCCCTAATTTCCATATAGCTATGAGCGAAGTAGCAGCTAACATCATTTTAAGGAAATTTCTTCTACTCGATATCGAAGGCACAAGTCATTAGAATGCATAACCCAAAAAAAGCTTTTACCAAAATTCATGACGTAAACTCGACGTAGGGCTTATTAAGAGAATTAACAATAAAGATTTAGATATTACAAAGAAAGGGGTTAAGGGGGCGGAAAGCCTTGCCAAGGGGATGGATAGCCCCTTGTTTAAATACTTCTTTGCCAAAATTTCTCTTAGTAATGCTAATGACGCTCTTTATATAAAACATGTTAGTCAGATCTGGGTAATACAGATCTGACTGGGGTGTAGGCCGTGACGCTCCTTGGGCTTAAAGCTTGCCGGGGAGCTTGGCCGCCTCCAACTCGGACCGGAAGTTGGGCAAAAAGCCCGAATAAAACATAAGGGTGAGTGTAATTGGAGGCACCCAGTTCAGGAATAGATGTATCAAAAGATAAATTAATTGTACTATAGTAAGCAGTTTAACATTAGTGAGTAAAGCGGGTTTCATGGCGTAAGTAGTGTGGACTATGCTCAATTTTTAGGAAAAGTTTTTATACCAGAAGCTCCCCAGCTTAATGGGACTGTGGGAGGAGCAACCCTTATCTCCTTCCTTCAAGGGACTAGAGCTCGGCAATGAAAGTCCCCCTTTCAAGTGGGAGTGGATCTCTGATCCACCCGACTGCCCACCATATGTAATCCCGAATCAATAGTGGGAACGATGAGATTGGAACCTTCGCCCTTCCAAGGCAGAGAGGAAGTCAGTCTCTCACAAAACATGTTTTCTAACTTGAATACCATTATCTAACTTCCCGTATTTTGTTCCATTGGGCTATTATATCAAATACTAAAATGATAAAATTCAGTATGTATTGTAAATCTAAGTGGCGGTCATCTGACTTAAGATTTTATCTCTCACGTGGAGGAGTTATAATAATTCTCTCAACGTATTTCTAACGTCCTTGGCAACGCTCTTACCGAGGGGCGTTCCAGGGCCCGCGAAAAACTCCTTCCCAGGTAGGGCTCCTACAGCGACTGCGTCGCTTACAGTCCCCGTCAGGTTAAGATGTCTTAATGCTCCGCTCTTGGCTTCTGTAACAGTCCTGACCAAGTCCACTAAGCCGTTTACCGAAAGAGGATAGTTCACGAAAGCTCCTATGTTGATGGTACACCCTGCGTCCTCACCGCTCTTATCGATTCCAGCTGAAATGAATAACTCTCCCCACTCCCTCTTTTCAAAGCGGAATTTCCTCGCAGCAGTCATAAAAACCACTGCCTCCCTTTCCTTTACCTTGTCAACGTCTTCAAAGGCGTTTTTACAGTAGTCTTTGCTTACAATGATTAGCTTGATTTTTCTGACGTGGGATAATCCTTCAGGGTATAAAGCCGAAGTAAGGGTGAGGTATGTCCTTGGAAGGAGGAACTCGTGAAACTCGAGTTCAGTCGACATTAAAAACTCATTGACCCACTAATAAATTAGCTTTTCATCAAATGTAGTCTCTTAATTCCCTTTAGTTGTCTTTATGGTTGCGTTTTTAAAAAAAAAAAGACAAGCTAACTCGACTTTACGAAGACTTCAGAATAGGGCAAATATACCATACGTGGAACATAAACTACCTTAACTTTTATCCACTGTACCCCGTTATAGATTTCTATTGAGGTAGTAGGAGGTATGTATCCTTTGACCAGTATTACTCCATTATAAGTACCAGAAGCGCTACTCAACACGTAGGTTGTTATGTTGTTTATAATAATCTTTAACGGTGGTTGAGGTAGGACTATCAGTGAATAAGATCCGTTAGTATATATTATATCGCCGGTATAGGCGTTTAAGGTAAACCCGAAGTTAAGCGTGATTCCGGTACCATTTACGACCAGATTATATTTCCCTGGGGAAAAAGGCAGGCCATTATGATCTATTAACGGAAGTAAGGTCACGTTTGAAGTTATGTTAAAAGTATTACACAAACTCATACTATCGTTTGATAAATAGTATAAATAAGCTTTCGCTGGAATTTCATTTGCTAGTATAGTGAGGAAATATGTATCGTTACGGAGTACTAGAACTGCTGTAGCTACTGAGGTGGTGTAACTCGTTGTCTTTACAGTTGTCGAGTTTGTGTAAACCATATGCACGGCGGTGGTGGATGAATTCGTAGTATTCAAAATCAATGTATTTGTTTGACTTCCTGGTAATTTACTTGGCTTACCTCCGTGGTGATTAAGGAATAAAAAGGCTAGGATTATCACTATTACGACGGCTATTATTATGATCAATAACTTTTTGTTCATAGTTGATAGATTTGAGAGAAATAGAGTTAAAAGCGGTTTGGTGTGAAAAAGGGGTCGACTTTTACTGAGGTTTCATTAACTCGTATTCAACCTCTCGTCCTCATTCCCCTTGTCCAGCTCCCCATGCCTAGGAAGAGAAGGATACCGTACTTATCAACCTAGAAATTATAGCAAATTTCTTCCTCCCGTAGAGGTCGCCAAGAAATGATAAAATGAGGGAAACGAAAGAACCTACTAAAACTCCTAAAGAAAGTAATTCTCCAATTTCTAAAGCAGACAACCTAAAGAGAGAAGATAAAGTGAAATAATTGTTGAATTACTATCCATTATCAATCCTGACAACGAGGATGAAAGTATAAGCAAGAATTCTTCTTTTCTCACGCGTATCTATTTAGCTAGACCTTTTTATTGTTAATCTCTAAACCTGCTTGTATATAAGCAGTTTCTAAAAACCTCTACCTAATGCTTAAATATCTGGTGGAAAAAGTAGAAAATATGGAAAGCATAAAAATAAAGCCAGAAACTAAGAAGAAGCTCACGGAAATTGCCGGAATGCTTGAGAAAAAGACCGGCAAGAGAGTATCCTATGACGACGTTATAAACTATTTAATTGAGAAGAGGTTTAAGGATAGGAAAACTGCTGAAAAATTATTTGGAATAGCTAAAGGAGTGAATTTATACGAGGAACTCTTAAATGGACGTAAAGAAGACGAAAATAGTTCTTGATTCTGGAGTTATCTTATCGTTTCTTGAAGGAGAATTTCGAGATTATTATGAAAAGATATTGAATGAAGAGATTATACCCTACGTCAACACTGTTAATCTTACAGAAGTATATTATGTACTTTGTAGAAAAATAGGAAAAGAAAAAGCAGAAGAGATAATCAAGAGTATAATAAAATCCGGATATTATGAAATAATAGGTGTTAAACCTATAATTTTAAAATATGCTGCAGAATGCAAATGTGCATATTCAATTTCATTAGCTGACTGTTTTAGTATAGCTACTGCTAAATTCCTTAAAACCAAGGCATTATTTAGGAGAGAAGAAGAGCTTGCAAAGAAAAGCATAGAAGAGGTAAAATTTATTGACTGAGTAGTGAGAAGCAATAAGCTATCAGGATACAGAAATTTCAACGTCGTAGATTATGTAAACCTTGAATAATAGTAATAGAGATAAAATTGATGCCACATATATCCCTCTTATAAAACCTTCCGGGTTTTCCTAAAGGGAAAGCTAGGGCTTTACGTTTGAACGCTCTATCACAAGCCCTTAATTTCCTATCGAGGATTGGTGTTGATTATGTAGTTTTTGAGGACTTGTTCTTAGTGAAGAAGACGAAGTTCACTAGGAGTGAGAGCGGTAATAGGAAGGTTTCACGTTTCGCTAAGAGGCAAATGTTAATTCACGGTGTTATTAAAGCACTTAGGTTGGGTTTCAACGTTGTGTTAGTTAATCCTAAGGGTACTACAAATTCTGAGGATCACGACAAGGTGATGAGAGAGAAGGGATTCGACAAGCACACAGCCTCTGCTTACTTAATAGCATTAAAGGGATTAGGAATGTTAAATAATATCAAATGGCGTAAAATTCACGGTTTATCTGAAACTGTTGTCAATAACAAATCGATGAGAGGGAATCATAGACCTCCCAAGGTAAAGAGGGAGTCAGTTAACAAGGACTAATAGGTTTAATTCATTAAATTCTTCTTTAATTTTTAAGAAGTCAGAATCTTTAGTCACCAAAGTTAAGCCCTTATTAATAGCCTGAGCGGAAATCAATATGTCGAAACTTCCTATTAGCTTACCCTTATCTTTTAACCTCTTATAAATTCTCGAACCAATTACTGAATCCCTTTTAGTGGGATTCAGGATCTTAAATGCCGATAAGAAATCAAGAATTTTACTTTCTTCAATCTTACCTAATAAAACCTCAAAGACTGTTAGAGAACTCACGTAAAAATCCTCAGCCTTAAAAATAACTTCCTTTACCTTTTCATTCCCCTTTAAATACTCAATGATAGCTGAGCTTTCTACTAATACTTTCATCGTTTTTCTCCCTCATCTCCTTAATCTTCTTTATTAATTCTTCAGCATCTTCCTTACTCAGTATACCGAAATATCTTTCTAACCTTTTCTTCCTTAAACTTAAGGATTCCTCGATTAACTCTTCAATTACATCACTAAAACTTTTATCACCTTTTATTTCAACTAACTTCTTGTACACCTCATCCTTTATCATTATCGTCTTCATATATCATATATACATGCTATAGGAAAATAAACTTTAATGAATAACAGAGTCAAAGGGCTATATCTGTTATATTAGAGCGTGTATTATAGTGTCTATTTATTTTGTTCTGACTTCTTCCCTGCCTTGAAGGGTGAAGCTTTTTGCTTCCTTAACCCTCAAATTTATAAATTCAGAGATACTTGCCAACACGAGTAGATCATTATGAAAGTCGGGAATTGGACCTATTGAGGATAGATCGTAGCTATTAACAGATACTCACATTGCGGTTGTTAATAATGACTGTGCTATGCATCAAAAATTTCTTTGGTCTATAAAGGGTTGAAAAGATCTTTTGTAGCACGTGATAATCATTATTTAGTGTTCATAAGGATAATGTGAAGAGTATAAAAAGTTAAATGAATTATATATATATACATACACAAACAAAAAAGTTACTTTCTTCTAATAATAATTAAGGCAACTACTATTGAAACTAACAGTATAACGATGATAACCACTAACGGAAGTAAGTTCGGTGTTGAAGTCGTAGTAACGACGGGTGGAGGGACTACTACACTACCTTGTGTACCCGTCGTTGGGGTAAAGCTTGTAGTTGTCGAAGTTGTAGTTATTGAGGGAGAACTGTTTGTTGTTGAAGTACTTGTAGTTGTCGAAGTGTTGTAACTTGTAGTCACTGATGTAGTATTCGTCGATATTGCTGTCGTAATAGTTTCGGCTTTGTTCACGTGGATTAGGAATGTCATTTCTGGGTCGTTGTATACTATAGTCAAGTTGTAAACCCCTGGTTTAGTAAAGTTGAATGTCAGTTCGCTTACCTCACTACCGTTAAGGTAGGCAGTGTAATTCGAAACCCTTAAGCTAATACTAATTTCCTCTCCTTGAGTGGCATTAAAGGAATAAATTCCTTGAGCTATCTGAGTTACATTTACTCTAGACCCGTTGACTGTTACATTAAAGCTAACCGGCTTCAAATAAATTACTAAACTCCCGTTAGAGTTGACGAACAGCGTAGTAGTATTCGGTAAGTAACCGTTAGCCTCAGCCGTTATCTTTAAACTTCCAGACGCGGTAAGTGATAAGCCGTTTAAGCCTACTTTAAACTCCTCACCGTTAATGAACACAAGCCCTTGTATCGGTACACCGTTTGTCGATAATAATATTACTCTTAAGCTGTATTCAGGGACGACCACTTTGACTGGAATAAGGGATAATTGGCTTATATTCAAACCGTAAATTGTCTCGTTAAAAGTATATGCTATGTTATTGTAAAACAGTGTGTAGCCCCCTTTAGCTATGAACAAACCGTAAGGTAGCCCGCTTTGGTTAAGTACTAAGTAGGATGTATTACCCAAGGGTAGTAAGGCGTAACTAGTATTAAGTACTTGAGCATTTCCGCTAGATGCAGTGAAATTGTAAAAGTAACTCACCGTGCTACCGTTATTGTATATTATCTCATTTGTCCCGTTGTTAAATGATACTTCAATGTAGTTCTCAAAACCCAAGTTACCTATCACGTAGATTTTATTATGAGTAGCGAGCAGAATTTGTCCTCCTTCGGTCTCTAGATAATAAGTCCCGTTCTGATAACCAAGAAAATATCCGTAATTACCACCGACTACAAGAGTTGCTGGGAAGATTGGGAGTCGTACTTCTCCTTTCGGCGTTATTACGTATTGTGAGAGTATCTTAAGGCTGTTATTAACGATCTCAAATGTCGTGTTATAATTATAGAGGTTAACCGTTTTTGTTGGGGTTATCATGTAGAAAACATTATTAAATATCAAGTAGGGGTGGTAAAGTATTGTAGAGTTTATAAATGAAACCTTACCGTTACCTATAGCAACATAAGTTATATTTTCTGCCTGGATTACGTTATTTGCTTCAGACTGTTGCATAGTCATATTTCCGATTATTAGTTGCTCTAATCCGATTTCGGCAACACAGAGTGTATTATTTACTAATCTCTGAGGTATGACCTCAGTGACCGTAGTACTCATTAACCTCAAATTATATTCACCATTTAGGCTGTAAAGTAACTCCTCTCCTATTATTGGCATTTCTACGGTTACCTTAGTATTATTAATTATGGTTGTGTATTCTTTCACGGATGATAGTGCTGTAATTTCAATAAAATATATCCCGAATTTTTGAAATATTGAGGCAGTGACCACCGCATGTAAGATAAAGTAGGGCAGAAGCTGAAATATCTGTGAAGGGTAGAATATCTGGGTAGAGAATAATGTTAGATTAGTAGAATAAACTTGTCTAACTCCGTTATCACTTATCGAGTACACAGTAACGTAAGAGTTTTCGTAAAGCGTGTTTGACGTGTTAAATAACGAAACCCAGTGTATTAGAAGTTCATTACCATCTAGTTGTATTGTAATTAACGGTGAATTGTTGACTAAAAAGATGTTCGGAATGTTTTGTGTAAATAATAGTTGATATGATGATAAGTTAGTGTAAAATATACTGACGTTTAGGTTGGCGGTTAAATTGACATTATTATTTAAGAATGTTACTCCTAAAACACTATTAACTCTATAACCGGCTATCAAAAAGCCGTGGTTAAACGGTGTTACGTTGACTACATCAAACGGTTCTGGGATTGGGATTATAAAAGCTGATAATATCGGATAAAGTGACGGGAGTATTAAGAGAGTTATGAGCCCGAGTTTAACCCATTTCAACTTTTATCACAGCTTAATCTTAAGAGAGTCTTTTTTATGGGTTTCTATGAGGTTTAATCATTAAGACATTGAGTTTCGTTTAAATCTTCATGTGTCAAAATTTCGATCCTAAATGGAATGCTTATTATTTTGAAGTATGAGCCTCTATATACTCGGAGGCCTAACACCAGCTACAAGGAGAAAATTTTTACGTAATATATATAAACAACAATATATTATTCCTTGTCTCATTCATTTTTAATTCCTATAACGTTTCTTTGCGACTCTATATTCCTTATTCTCTTTATTTCCTGATTCTCATGTAGTTAACTCGCTTAGCATTCTCTTTATGAAGTTATCCCTAGTCTCTTTATCTCCATTAACGATCTTATAGATAGTCTTATTATCAACAAGGATTACTTTGAATTTCGGAAGGTTAACGTTATTCACGTTTGTCACTATAAACTTAACAACCTTTATGTTACCGTCCTTATCGAAATCCTCTAATTTCTTTATATTCTTAATATTACCTTCTTCTAACGTCTCCATATTACTCAGCTTAATGTCGCCTATAAACTCCATGTTGTTCCATATAAAGAAAATATCGACCCTTACGTGTCTTTCCTTAATTTCCTTACCCTTATCATGGACATAAGTGATTTTATAAATATCCTTAAGCTCCAAAAGCCCCTCCCTAATAGCCTTCTCCAGCTTCACGGATACCTCATTAATGTCCTCTATATTCCAACTATCTTTTACGTTGTCTTTCACACACTCCAATACCCTATAGGCTTCTTTACACTTCTCCAGAGCAATTTTAACGGTATCCCTAGCGATGTCAAGGAGTTTATTAACAGTGTCAGCGTCCCTTATATCTTTTAAGTTTATCAACTCTTCAGCTAAATCTGGGCAGTATGCTTTAAGAATATCTAGCTTGTCCTCATTATTCAGCTTTAGCTCGACCTTAATTTCACTTAACCTCCTTTTTAAAGCTCTATCCTTTATTTCATTGAACACATCAGTAGTCATTGTAACAGCGATTGGGATTCTGCTCTCGTTTATTATTTTATGCAGTTCTTGGAGGTGTCCATCTAACGCTTTGATTTCGTCCACGAGAAGTCCTATTTTCCCGATCTTAGCTAAATCATTGAGGAACTGTATAAACCCGTCAACGTTAGTTTCATAACTCATGCAATAGAGCCTTTCCGCGTATCCAAGTCTCTCGTCCCATTTTCTTTTATCGCATACGTGTTTCAACCAATTTCTGAACTCCTTACTTATCCTAGCCCAGCCGGTATAACCTATATTCTCCTTATTACTTTCCAATATACTGTAGGCTACTCCCTTTACTTTTTCATAAAGGCTAGTGTTACCTTCATAAGGATTTCTCATATGCTTCCAAGCTACTGTGGAAAGGGAATCGGAATTTACTAATTCAAGGTCAATTATGAAAACTTTTTCACTTAGATCCTTTTTAATAGCCTTTAATATCGTAGTTTTTCCCATCCCGGGCTCTCCAACTATTGTTATTACGACGTCTTTTCCAGTAACTATGTAGTCCTCTATTAGCTTTACAGTCTCAACCCATATTTTGCCCGCAATTTTTACTTCGGTGTCATTGTATTTGACTACAGTATACTCTTGGAAATTACAGTTCGTAACTTTCACCTCTTCTTCCTTATTATCCCATATAGTATACCTCCCTTCACAATCCCCTCCTTACCGCCGCTGTGTAGTTCATAATTTTGTATGATATAGTCACGGAACTTATCCATGAATTGCTCTATAGTCATCCCTAACTGCTCCCTGATGTCTCTAATTGACGCAAGCCCCAAGTCGTCTTTAACAAAATCATAAACACGGTCGAAATCAGCAATAGTTTTTGGCTTACCGAAATACTCTTCGAAAAGCTTTCTAATATCATTATAATACTCTTCATAAACTTCCCTCACAGCCTCACCGACAACTTTTTTCAAGTCCTTAAAATCACCGCTTTCGAGAGTTGTTACTTCTTCTTTTTTTCCATCACCTAAGGTATAATACTTAGCCTTACCTCGAGTTCTGCTTAACTTAATTACACCCTCTTTCAAGAGCTCGTCGAGTATATTATCCAACTCCTTTAAAACACTTCTTTTATTCTTCATGCCAAGAAATTCGGCTAACGTAGTCTTAGCAAACTCCTTTTTCTTATCTCCACCGGTGTATTTCGTTATAATATTTATTACATCATCTTTAGTAACCATACTCAAATAATTTCCAGACAAATATATAAACTTTTATAATGAAAGTAATTCTTTTCTGGGTTGCTTCAAGATTATAATACGTAAAGAAGGTTATGCGGTTAGTTACTAATGATGGAAGATGTTAAAACCACAAGGTTTAAAGTAGAGCTTGTACCTGTTGATAAAACCCCATTTCTTTAGACAAGTAATCTTCTGGTCCACTCGACTGCTCATCAAATGGCAACAGAATTGATAGTGGGAAAGATTATTTAGAAGGCAACATTTCTTACTTCCATGACGAGGAGACGTCAATGTGACTATGCGATACCCAGAATAGAACCTATTCTCGTAGACGGCACCGCTCACATTAACCACTTATAAGGGGGCTTACTAAAAGGTGGGATGTGTCCCCGCTTAGAGAGTACACTATAATCAAGCTAGTAAAATTAAACAAAACAAGGATGTAATAAGGAGAGACAAAAGACAGTGTTGTCTGTATAAAGTATTAGGCATCATATAAAAAAGATATTAGATAAAGCTGAAGTCTACGTACTCACTGTGATTTGATACGTGATACAATAAGGGATAATCTAAACCTTTTTACCTAGTCTCGTATTTATTTGTATGGTCGAAATCATAACCATCGACGGTTATCCAGTACTGGTTTACGAAAAAGACGGTGTTAAATATTATTGGTTAGCCGGTTGTCCCCACAAAAAGAGACCGTTAAGTGAAGGGAAAGTGTTGGAAGACAAGATAGAGTGCCCTTTTCACCACGCGGTATTCAGCTTGATCACCGGGGAGGTGGTGAAAGAGCCCCAGTCTAAAACTCCCTGCGTGAACTGCAAATTGATAAAGGTGACTTTCGAGGGAGGGAGAGCAAAATTTGAAGGAGAACCGTTCATCCCTGAACTGCCCGGAAAGAAATAGCCTTGTGATCACTTATGGTGAAGAAACACTCATTGACTGAGTACTCCGCCAAAATACCTAAACTTGGGAAAAGTGACTATTACGTCGTCGTACTGATATTCAGGGGTGAGGAGACGAAGAACTTCCCTAAGCTGAAAAGGCATTCAATACTAAAGAGGTATTGGTCTAAGGACTTCCTTGAGGCGGTGAGTGAGGCAATGGCAGTTAAGGAATGCGCTAACCTCACTGTAGACGGAAAGCCATTGCCTAAACAAAATGTCAAAGTAATGTACTACCTTAATCCAATAGACTTTCTTAAACTTTCCTACCTCGTGTCAACAGCTTTTATTCAGGAAAAGATGAATACAGTCCTTGCCTCCCTCAGGAAGGGTGATTTAAGAGGGGCAGAAAGTGTGTTATTAAGAGGTGACGTCTTTTCACTCGCCTTCTCTAACATGGCTAAGGCTGTAAAGAAACATGTGATAATGGTAGACGTAGACACTAAGGATATGGAGTTCTTATCACTTTTAGAAGGAATCCCGGTGAGGTTTGTAATAGAGACGCAACACGGATATCATCTACATGTTTATATTGAGGACGTTAAAGATAACGAGACCTTGAAAAAGCTCTATTCAATAAACGAAGCTTTTTCGAGGAAGGACTCCTTCAAAAGGCTTTTCGGTGAAAAGTTATTGGTCAAGTGGAAGGAGAGTCTAATAGAAGTTAAAGGGACTAATCCATTAGAATATGTCCCCACGGATGACTACCCGGTTTATGAGCTGGAGAGTAGAGACGTCAGGGAGTTCGTAGAGTTTAGGAGTTAACATGCTACACAAAATAATTTAATCTGTTAACACACCTTTCTAAGCAATGCAAGAGGCTTATGAGGACGTCTGTAGGAGTTTGCCTAAACTTTGTCCCAGGCTAGTTCCCGCTCCTTTATGGAGTTACACCCTAGCGGGGTTTGCTAGGTTAAATCCTTACATAGCTTTGGCTATATGTGATGAATGTGAGGACATCGTGAGGAGGTTAAACTATTTCTGGTTCGGACAAAAAGAAGACCGTTGTGAAGTTTGCGGAGAGAAGGGAAAGGAAGTAGATGAGGACTGGAGATATTATATAGAGGGTAATAAGGGAATAGCAGTGTTGGAAGGTCTTAGGACTCTCTGTGATAAGTGTCATGTAGCAAAACACCAAGGATATGCAGGTATAAAACACCAAGCTAAAGAAGCTCAAATTCACCTTGCTAAGGTGAACGGGGTGGAAGACGTGGAACCGTTGGTAAAGAAGTCCTTCATGATCCACATGAGGCTCAATGCTGTAACGGATTGGGAGTTTAGGTTGGACGCAATTGAAGAACCGTTGAGGTCGATGTTTGAGAAGTTACTAAACACCGCTTATAAGAGGGGTCTCAGGTATGAAGGAGGGTGGTTATTTTATACAAGTAAAAAAGCTTGGGAATTGGAGTTGAGATCGCTGAGGGTCAGTAAGGAAGTAGTGGAAAAGGGAGGCGACCTACTCACTTTGGCCGTTTCCTCCCTAAGCGGAATTAAAGTTCTTGAAAAAGAATTTAAAGAATTCCTTGATATGATCTCGGATAAGCTAAAATTGGCGTCTCTAGTTCAAGATGAGGAATTTTTGACTTACTCCTTAGGCGAGAGTCTGTCTGGTAAGTGGATGGTTTTTGTGCGAAAGGAAATATATCCCCGCTTTTTCTCGGTACTCGTTGACAGTTTGAGTGAGTTGGGTTATAAGGCAAAGATTACGAACAGAATTGAAAACGTGGAGTTACCGGTAATAGTCTACATACCTTCAGCTCTTGACTTCGATCTGGTCAGGGAGGTCAAAGATGTGATTAAAAAGATAATGAGAGAGTTTGACGTAGAAAAACCGATCTTCTTTAAACCCGATATATTCTCTGCAAACAACATTTACAGTGGTAGGTCTGATATTAGACCGTATATTTTTGTAGCCTAACGGTCTATAGAGTTAATCAGAGGTGAGATGAGGACTGTATGAGAAGAGTATATACGCTTTGAAAATTAGTGTAAGATTTTAACTCCTCGTTATTATACACATATGAAAATTTATTTGTTAAACCATTACTAAAATTCAGCCTGAACTCCCCTAGTTGATTACAAAAAGGGGGCCTCGCCTCTGGTAGGGTGTAACGTCAATAGCCCTCTTTTGATCAGTTCCAGCAGTTATGGGAATCTTAGGGAGGTAATACCAAGAAGCCGGTATTAGCGAGAAGTTTTTAATTTTAGACGTCTTCCTGCTGAAAAGATGACAAACCGGAAGGGAAAAGTCGAACTGGCTAAGGAGAGGCTGGTCAAGGCGGTCAACCAAGTTCTGGGCATAGTGAGGAGGAACGGGAGGAGCAGGAAAGTCGGGTTGGCGCTAGTCCTCATGACCCTGCTAGGTGGTAGGGCCAGCGTGAAGAATGTTGCCGAGACGTTCGGGTTGGACTACGCAAACCTGCTGGAGGCGTTGGGAGAACTCGAAGACGCGTGGAAGGACTACTTAAAGGTCCTGTCGGGGCTGGTGAAGGGTGAGGTTGTTGTCATCATAGACGACACCGTGGACCACAAGGAGTACTCCAGAGGAAAGGACGTGAGCCCCCACGGAAACTACTGGATCTACTGCCACGCCCACGGGAGGTTCGAGAGAGGTGTGCAGCTCCTCACGGTCGCCATAGTAGACCTCTCCACGGGCAGGGCGTTCATGGTGGGAGCCTTCCCCTACGCCGTGAGGAAGATGTTGGATTTGGGGATGGTCACCGAGTTCAAGACCAAGATCGACTTGGCCAGGGAGATGTTAGACGTGCTCAAGGGGTACTTCCGCGTGTCCAAGGTAGTCTTCGACTCGTAGTACTGGTCAGAGAAGCTCGTGACGGACAACGTGGTGTCTGAGCTCAAGTCCAACCGGAGGCTCCTCAGGGTCGAGTCGGTCCGGGGGACCCTCGAGGAGGTGGAGGGACACCTCCGAGTGGGGGACCTACCACCCGGAGTCTACTACGCCGACCTAACCCTAGGAGACCGAGTGATTACGGTAAAATTGCTAGTCCAAGAATATAAAGGTGACTCCGGGACACACGTCAGGTACCTCTACACGACCGATCTCTCGCTCAGTGAGGAGGAGATCGAGGAGGCTTGGAGGATGAGGTGGGAGATCGAGGAGCTCCACAGGGACGTCAAGGCCTTGGGACTGGAGGACTCCTCGTTCTGGAGGAGAGAGAGAGGCTTCAGGGTTACCTCACGATCTTCACCATCATGATCAACGTCGTCAGGGAGCTGATAGGGGCTCTTAACCTGAGGAGCGTGGAGGCGTTCCTCAGGTTCGTTGAACGTTATTTAGGTGGACCGTCGGGGCTGATGAAAATCTTTAAGTTACGTTAAAGTCCCATAAGTGCTTTCTTTAAATGACGAAGAACTTGATGAGTTCATCATGATACTCAAGGAGTTTGTTAAAAATGTAGAGGAAAAACGAAAAATGAGCCAGATTCAAGAACTTGTGAACTCAATGTCTGATGAAGAGAAACAAAAATTAAGAGAGTTACTGAGTTAGCCGGGGGATGCTAATGTTGTTTGTAGCAATACAACTACATATTTATCATTACAACTATTATCATTATCATTATCATTACAACTATTATTTCTAACGAGATAATATACGAAAAGAGATAGAAAAAGATTTTTAAATACATTTTCTAAATCTTTTAATGTGGTTTGCGAGAGGTGGACTTTCAGATTTTTAGTTAAAAATGAGATGGATAGAAAAGAGTTCATAGGATGGTTAAAAAGGAATTTCCCTCAATCGAAACTTCTAAGGCTTATTCTTGAAAAATTAGAGTTAATGAATGAGGATCCATTCAAGTACGCTAGGGAGAAACTCGGAACAGATAAATACGGGAACCCAATGTTCTCCATTGAGGTTACTGGAGATATAAGGATACTTTACAGCGTTGATTCAAAAAACTGTATAGTATTCATTTGGGAGATTGGGTCTCATAAGAAGGTCTACGGACGTTAGCCTTTTCTTCTTCTTCAATTTCTTTAATGGCCTCCTCAAATACTTCCCTTACTTCACTAAAGTCACTGAATTCAACAAAAGTGTCTTCCCCTTTCTTCACAGTCTTCATATATATAAACTTCTCACAGAGGTTATTAAAATAATGTGCTAATAGAGTTTCTTCTTATCGAATTGAGTGTGGACAACAATTTTGTTAATTTAATATAATTTTATTCAACAATCTTTTCTCGTTCTGTAAGAAATTGTTTTCGCGTAATACTATTTAAGGGTGAGCACGGGGTTTTTATCTTGGT
>NZ_JBBHKR010000068.1:0-30307 GCF_037389425.1 Stygiolobus sp. CP850M | reverse complement strand
AGCAAGGGGAAGCTATTGCGTCTCTTCAAGAGACTGTAGATAGGCATACAGAAGCAATCAAGTCTCTTCAAGAAGCTGTTAAGAAGCAAGGGGAAGCTATTGCGTCTCTTCAAGAGACTGTTAATCGACACACATTAGCCATTGAGGGGCTTCAAGAAGCTGTTAAGAAGCAAGGGGAAGCTATTGCGTCTCTTCAAGAGACTGTAGATAGGCATACAGAAGCAATCAAGTCTCTTCAAGAAGCTGTTAAGAAGCAAGGGGAAGCTATTGCGTCTCTTCAAGAGACTGTTAATCGACACACATTAGCCATTGAGGGGCTTCAAGAAGCTGTTAAGAAGCAAGGGGAAGCTATTGCGTCTCTTCAACAAACCGTTAAAGAACACGGGGAAGCAATAGAAGCGTTGCAAAAGGCGGTGCTTAGATTAGGTAGAGAGGTTAAGAAACTCTCAGTTGAAGTAGGTAGTTTTACAAATAGAGCTGGGAAAGGTATGGAGAAAGCGATGTTGAAGCTTTATAAGAAGGCATTAGAACTTCACGGGGTTGACCCAAGGAGAGTTGTTCACGGCTTTATCATAGATGACGAAGGGGTAATTGAGAAGGGTAAAGTGTTTGAGGTTGATTTTTATGAGACGAATGATTATGTTTATGTATTTGAGATAAAGAACTTAGCTGATAAAGGAGCGTATGATCAGATCATTATTAGGAAGAAATTATTCTCTACGAAGTACAAGAATAAGAAAATAAAAATATTCTTAGTAGCAAATTTTGTTGATAAGAATGTAAAGAAGAAGCTAGAAGAAGAAGGAGTAGAAATCATTGCCTCTCATGTTATTAAGTGATTAAAAGCTTTATATTTGACCTTTCACGAGTCTTTCAACATTTTCCTAAAGGCAACACATGATTAACGTTGCTTCAAATACTGACTAGAATCCTTGTGACTAGTGTCTTTATTCTCTAAAGCGTGTGGCTATTAAATAGCTTAAGTAAACTTCATTGCAGAATACTCTTGCGAATCTAGCTGGAGACCATCCGAGAGTCCCACCAAAATCTTCTCTAATCTTGTATCGTATAAATTCCCTCTTTTTTACTGATAAAGAGAGCCAAACGTCCTCATGCGAATTTATGAATGTAGGGTCCAATACTTCTCCTTTTTCCGCAAAGGACTTAGGAATTACAAAGAAACTCCCTACATTATAAAACGAAGTAATCTCCTCTCCTATTATTCTTTTTAAAGCCCCCCTTAATGGACCCAATTGTGATTCCATTATAGCCAAATAGGGTGTATCAAATTTTTTCCAAAACCTAGCGTAAGCTTCTCCTTGCACGACTATTACGTGATTTCTGGTTATTTTACCGAACTTTACCATCATCTCGGGAAAGTAATCGGCTATTCTGAACAAGTACATCTTATAAGAGTGGTATTTACCCTTATCAGCGTAAACCAATTCAACGTCTTTCCTATCTAGGGTAGATAGTTCATCTACCAATACTTTGCTTTCATCTACCTTATAGACATCGTCATTAGATACTACTATCCATGAAGGAGAAAATTTTTCTAAGGCGTATTTTACCCCCGCATTTACACTCCTAGCGTAGTTAAAGTATTTTCCTCCAGATATCACAAAGATAATTTTGAGACCGTTAAAAACCGTTAAAGCTCTTCTCTGATATTCCTCATTTATACTCGGAATTACTACTACGACTTCACTGTCCCCTTTTTCACTCTCCTTTATCTTAATATCCGTTGTAGGTCTGTTTTTCATCCATGTTATTAACTCTTCTCTACTCTTGAATTGCTCATAAAATTCTAATACCTCTCTATAGTCCTCACTGTGAAATTTCGTCTCATCTACCACTCCTAATCACACTCCTTGATAAGACTCTATAAAATAATGCATAATATATAAACATCGAAAGGGAGTAGAGGAAGTCTTCTATAGGTATAGTGGTTACTCTTATACCGATTATTGCACCCTTACCGTAAATCACTACTGGTAGTGAGGTAAGAAAGTAATCAAAGACGAGAAAAGGTACATAAGTAGTTACTATAAACAACCAAAAAGATAAAGACCTAAGCATATCTGGGTCTAGAAAGGACGAAAGAAGAATTGCCAAGCCAAGGTAAATCAATACCACGAAAGTGTAACTATGAGTAAAAAATAGAATACTAGACAAAGCTATAGAGCCCCCAAGTAAAGTAAAGACTCCCCTCTTAATGTGTAACTTAGTCTTTACCTTTAAATCATAAATCTCGTAAAACACTAACGAACTAAACGGGACTACGAAAAAGAACTCTATCTCTTCTATGGGTAAGTCAATTACTCTAATAGGCAAAACATATTCAGGGTTAAAGCTCCATGTACCTATTTTCACGGCAATGAAGTCCCATATCAGGTAGAGTAATGCTGTAAGGCCTATAGCAGATAAAATAGCTCCGTAAGACCTTAGTCTTCTCGTCCAAGGTATTATTGTGAACACTACACCGGGTAGTAAAATCATTAAGTCTATTTCCTCATAAGCGAGATGTTTGAGAAATATCTCCAAATCGGAACACCTAATGCATTTTCTATAGCTCTCGTGATTATTTTATTTTTCTTCGGCTTAACTTTAGTTGAGTAAACCACTAGAGGCGACTTATATATAACCTTAGCCGTCCATTTATACATATCGTTAGCCGTCTTTATCGGGATAAGGTAACGGTACGGAATGTATTTATACCCTTTTTCTGCTTCTTTCACCCAGTCGAAGTACAATTTTATTAAGTTCCTCATCATACTTTCAAACTCCTTGATACGCTCCTTTACTTCTTCCTCCCGCAGAGAAGATAGATTGAATTTTCTCAGTATTTCAGTCGGTATGTACTGTCTGTTTAAAATTAGGTCCTCCTTTATGTCTCTAATAAAGTTAATAAACTGCATACTTTTTCCTAGTATCTTAGCGTAAGGCTCAGCTTCTCTATTAAGGTTCAGTATTCTGCTCATCATCAGGCCTATAACCTCAGCAGATCCGTACATGTACTCTTCTAACTCTTCCATTGTTTCGTACCTCTTCTTGTAGATGTCCATTTCCATAGACCTCAGAAAACTGTCAGCCCAAGACTCTTCAAATTGTTTTTCTCTTTCCAGTTTTACAAAATTATCTATCACCAGATCTTTAGACTTTCCCTCCCTTCTGGCACGATAAAACTCCTCAACGAATTGATAAAACTTCTCCACCTCTTGCGGGATCGAATCTACGTAATTATCCGCAACTCTTACAAAGGCATAAAGCCTGGTTACATCCTTTCTAACTCTAGGAGGGAAGAAGAGGCTACTATTGAAGTACGTAGTACTACCCTTTTTAAATATCTCCAACAGTTTTGAATCAACGTAAAGGTGATCGTTTTCATTTTTCAAAACATTAAGCACCAACTTAAACTCTGTTAAAGAAGTTAAGATTATTTGTATTAAGTATTAGGACACACTCTTATTTTATTCTTAACGAAGATTATATTATGATATCACTACTATACTTTCTTGTGGGGATCACGACTTTTATAGCTATGGAATTCGTCGCGAGACTAATGCATAAATACTTGATGCACGGGATACTTTGGAGTATACACAAAGACCATCACTACCCTACTTCTTCCGCTTTTCAGAGGAACGACCTTTTTGGGTTGATATTTGCAGGGATATCAATCTACTTGATCATCGAGTGGATGATAGGTGGGAACCTAATGTATTTGGCTATCGCTCTGGGGATGACCGGTTACGGTATAGCATACTTTACAATTCACGACATGATTATACATAACCGTCACTTAAGGTTGAGGAAGAAAGCAATGAAAAACAGTTTATTAAGGACTTTAATAGAAGTCCACGACGTGCACCACAAAGAAGGAAAAGGTAATTGGGGATTCCTATTTGTTATCCCGGGAATTGATAAGATACCCAAAAAAGAAGGTGTTAGGGCTCAATGAGAGCTGTAATAGTAGGTGGAGGTTTTTCCGGTCTAGCTACAGCGTCTCTTTTGTCTAGGCAAGGCTTTGAAGTAACTCTGATAGAAAAAAACAACTCTCTGGGTGGCAGAGCTAGGGTATTCGAAGAAAAAGGGTATAAATTTGACATGGGGCCCTCTTGGTACTTAATGCCTGAGGTGTTTGACTGCTTATTCTCGTCCATCGGAAAGAGAAGACCTTACGACCTCGTTAAGCTTTCTCCTTCCTTTAAGCTCACAATAGACTGGAAAAAGGATATAGTAATATACCCCGACTTAGATGACAATAAGGAGGAGTTGAATAAGATCGAAAGTAACGGTTTTGAGAAAATGGAAAAATACGTAGATTACACGCGGTACATGTACAAAGTGGCCATGGAGAAATTTCTATATAGAGAATACAAGAGTATTGGAGACCTTTTCACAAGAGAGGTTATGGGAGAAGCATTAAAATTAGGACTTTTTAGTAGTCTGGAGAACTTTAACAGGAAGTTCTTCCAGTCGGAGGACATGTTAAAGCTCACTGGATTCGCTTCCGTATTCTTAGGCGGTTCTCCAGATGTAATACCCGGTCTTTATGCGTTAGTGAACTATCCGATATTCGGTCAAGGCGTGTATTATCCTAAAGGTGGGTTCGGGAAAGTAGCGGAGAGTTTGGTAGGAAATTATGAAGTTAGATTGGGAGAGGAAGTGAGCGGCTCAAAAGTAGTAAACGGTAAGATTCACAGTGTGAAAACTGATAAAGGGGAAGTTGAAGGTGATGTTTTCGTATTTTCAGGTGACTACAAGTGGTTAGATCAAAACGCCTTACCGGTGGGTTATTCTAACTACGACCAAAATTACTGGAACACGAGAGTTTACGCACCATCTGCCGTTTTAGCTTTCGTTGGAATAAGGGACAGTATAGACGAGCCCCACCACCACATAGTGATCAAAGGGAATTGGAAAGAACACTTCTCCTCAATCTTTAACGGCTCTCCCCTCCCTGAGGAGTTGTCTTACTACGTTAGTATTAGGAGTAAGAGCGAGAAAGATCTAGCACCAGAAGGCGGTGACTCACTGTTCTTTTTAATCCCTCTTCCACCCGGGTTTAGGGGAGATACGGAACACATAGCAAGAAGGATAGTTAATGAGTACCTGAGCAAACACGGTGTTAAGGATGTCGATTACATGAGGTTTTTCACACCCAGTGACTTTGAAGTAGAATATAATGCGACTCTAGGTACGGCATTTGGTCTAGCTCACACGCTATCACAGACCGCATTATTCAGACCGGCGTTTAGGAGCAGGAGGATACAAAACTTGTTCTACACGGGACAGTACACTCACCCCGGTATCGGTGTACCTATGGTCCTGATATCTGCTCAAGTCGTGAGTGAAATTATAACAAATAAATTCAACCGCTGACTCCTCAAGGTGTGGTTGAAAAGTACCTCTAGTATTTTGAGACTAACACAAGAGAACGACACAACGGATGTAACTCCCTTCGTCGATTTTGAGTACCTTGCCTAACGTATACTCAAATAAAGGGAAGAATTGAGAACTTCTTAAACGAGTACCCTTCCCTTGAGGATAGGAGATAACTTCAGTTGTATAACCAACAAAGACTAAACCACATACTAGCACTGATAGATCTACAACTCTCTTTTTCTATCTCTTCTTTCGTTTACAATAAGTGGTCTCTATCAGACCAGTTAGAACGTGAAAGTGGTCAGAAAACGACTTAAAGGCCAGTCGAAAAAGATATTGTGGAAGAGAGGATAAAGAGTTTCATAGCCGAATGGCTGACCAACAAATTGCCAAAACTCTTAGAACGGGAGCTCTCTTTACCCGTAGACAAGGACTACGTCATAACCGTCACGGGCGGTAGGAGGAGTGGTAAGACTTTCTTATTATACCAGACCATAAAAAAGGTAGTAGAGAACGGGCTAGCCTCCTTTGACGAAATACTCTACGTGGACTTTGAGGATTACAGGCTAAAGGGAGTAAGCGTGGACGACTTAGACAACATTGTGAAAGCGTTTGTAGAACTTACCGGGAAACAGCCTAAATACATTTTCTTTGACGAGATCCAGAACGTAAAAGGGTACGGAAGTTGGTTTAAGAAGAGGTATAACTATAAAGTATTTTTAAGCGGGTCCTCGTCAGAACTTACGCCCCTGAGAATCGCCGAGGAGTTAAGAGGTAGGAGCGTAAATTATGAAGTCTATCCCTTGTCATTTCGTGAGTTCCTTAAGTTTAAGGGCTTCACGTACACACCTTTAATGGACTACACTCCGCAAAGGGGGAAGATATTGTCACTACTTAGGGAGTATTTACAATACGGAGGTTACCCGGCTGTGGTCTTGGAAAAAGAGGACAAAATAGGGTTATTAAAGTCCTACTTTGAATCCGTAGTAATAAGGGACTTATCTCTGGTTAAGCCAGCGATAGCTGAGCTCTTCGCAAGTTTCATTGTCTCTAATTACTCCAACTTGGTAAGCATAAACAAGACGTATAACTACTTAAGGGGTTTAGGGGTGAAAGTGGGGAAGGAGACGGTCATAGAGTTGTTCGCAAAGGCCAACGAGACTTACTTCGCGTTTCTAGTCGAGGAATTTGAGAAGAGTGAAAGTAAGAGGAAGGCAAACCCTAAAAAGGTTTACATAACAGACACCGGTTACCCGACGGCACTAGGTCTAGAGTTCTCGATATCGAGGGCTATGGAGAACACTGTTTATATCGAATTAAGAAGGAGGGGGTATAAGGAAGTATTCTACTGGAAGGGGAAAAGAGAGGTGGACTTCGTGGTCTCTAAGAACTTTGAGCCAAAGAGCCTAATACAAGTGACTTACGCTACTGATAAGATCGAGGACAGAGAGATCGAAGGACTCATTGAGGCTAAAGATGCGTTAAAGGTTGATGAAGCCCTAATCCTCACGTGGGACTATGAGGGTCAGGTAAATGGGTTTAAGGCCGTACCGCTGTGGAAATGGTTATTACGACCAGCGTGATAATAAGTAATTAGTCTGATGTTAGGGTGTACTTTGTCTCCTCACACCGTATTTGTAAAATGAGGGCGAAACTGAGGGGAGTGGGTAACACCTCGTTTAGTCACCACTTGCTTGTAAAACGTGCTTGCCCGTGACACACCCTCTATTTTCAATCACTTCTAGTCGTGCCATGGACTGAGGTGTAACAGACCATCAGCCTTCTATCGTCACCGCCTCTAAGCTTTCGTCTACCCTCATGAACAGTAATCAGTTAATAGACCGTTGACAAAGACCATTGTCGTTGACTATCGCAACGTACCCTCTAGTGTATATGGTAATTCCTGGCTTAGTGGACCCCCATCCCCTCTCCCCTACCCACGTGAATTTAGGGGAAGTCAGGTGCTATTTATATACGTAGCTTCAATAAAGTAGAGTAACCACTGATTCTCTTAAGCTATATATATATATAGTGGTAACTATCGTCTTTTGACAGCCATGCTGTACTCATCTCAAGTGTTAATCATATACCTACTACACTCAAACTCAAAAGTTCTACTCATTTATGACCTCTTTAACCTCGTCAAAAGCCCCGCTCAACCAAATGAGCACCTTTTCCGCCGATTCGATACAGTTCTCAGCTTTTCTTACGTTATAACTACTTACAATGGAATATCTAGCCTGAGTGTAATGGGGAGTAAGGAAGTCACACTCCTTCATTATTTCTTCCGGAACGGCAACCGAGAGTTCCTTGTTCAAAGTGTCTAATAGCTCACTTAAGTCGTGGGTGAAAGGGTAAGACCCTTTATACTTCATTAAGATACCCTTTATTGTAAACTCCACACTCTGTTGAGAAGCGAAACACGAAAGCCAAGGATACTCCTCCTTACTTTCTTTCGCTACTTTAAGGAAATCCCTAGCCTTTCCGAACCAGAATTTCTCCACCAATACCTTAAAATCCCCCTAAGAATTTTTAAAATTATGCAGTTTGAGCAGTTTGTGGAGAGAGTAGTGAGGTATTATAACGGGAAAGTGAGTATAGTCCTTTTCGGCTCTAGGGCTAGAGGGGACTTCTGGCCTTCAAGCGATTATGATGTGCTTATCGTATTAGATAAAGTCAACGACGAGATAGAAGAAGCCTCGAAACTATACACTATGAAGAGGGGTTTTTCGGCAGACATCATTGTAGTTACTCCCGATAAACTAGAGTTAGGTGACGTTAAGGAGATGTTAAAGCACAAAAAAGTGCTCTATGACGGTCTAGGTGTGTTTAAAACGGAAGAGGTAAATTCACGTGAGAAAGGAAAAAATGGATTATAAAACACTTAAACCCGTACTCCAAACGTACGGCTGGCAAGAGCTCACCAGTTCAAGCACACCACCTTAGTCCTGCTGTAGAAATACAGGGCTTCTTCACCCAATTCTTTGTTAGCCTTATTACCCGATCCCTTAAATCCGCTGTAGGGTACCCGTTAGTCTAACTCTATGGTAGGTCTGTCCACTTTAATCACGCCTACTTCCGCTTCGTTTACGAACTTCATCACCTTTGACAAATCGTTACAGAAATTGCGGGTTGAGGAGTCGGAAATCCTAGCCAAGGGGATGGGTCCCCTTATTTTACACTCCCTCCTAGGAAAATTCCTCAGTATATGCTGATCACTTCGCTCTTCTTCCCACTAAAAGTCGCTCTATTACAGAAAAGGGGGTTAAGGAGACGAAAAGCGTCCTCAGGATAGTCCCATATACCCTTTTGTCGGGATAAATTTTAGTGGTGATAACAACGATCCTCAGGAGCTCGACTGAGGGCTTAATGAGACTGTGGGAGGAGCAATCAATATATCTCCTTACTTCACGGTACTAGACGTTAAAAAGTCCTCTCATGTGAGGGCTGTGGCTACCCCTCAGATGGGGTCCCAAATCGATGGGTTGAATCCTTTCTCACGTTAAACAGAGATCTTTTTATATTTGTTTATGACGAATTTTCGTTGATAAATGATGATCTCTCACACCGATGTGGGCAAAAGGGTGGGAGTGATTACGGAGATGTGAGCCCCGTGCCGTTGGAGTCCCGTGACCCACCTGTGGTCGAGGGATAAGTCCCTACACTCGATCATGAATGAACATAAAATGATTGAAATGAAAATGTAGGGACAAACGGGAACGATGATAGGGGGAATCTTTGCCTCTTGCAGAGCGGCGAGAAGTCGTTCCTACCACTTAAATTATCTCAATATTCACATAATCTTTCACTGCTAAAAAGTCCTTATCTCTGGTTAGGAGTTTTTTGTCATGAGCCTTTGCAATGGATGCTATTATCAAATCAGATCGACTATCAGCCTACCTTTCTCCCTTAAACGGTAATAAAGTTCAGTATATTCTACTGCTACTTTTTCGTCTACAAGATACACCTTAAACATGTCTTCTAAAGTTTTGAGTACCTCAAGTCTTCTCTTATTTTCTATAACCCTTCTAACCTCCATTAAAGAGATAGTAGAGATCGAATCTCCTAAGTATTTTATCTTCCCTTTTAAAAAGTCTATTAAAATCGAAGTATCAGTTAACGTCATAACTTAAACTCCTCGTGCATTTTCTTATGACTCTCCTCTATCCTTTTAATATCGTCTTCGTTTAAGGTATCTTTCAACCTTGTTAGGTTGTCTTCAGCTTTCCTCTTACGGTACTCAGAAAGTAAAAGAAGTAAGAACTCATCCCAACTCAAGTCCCCTTTTTCCCTCTCCAGCTTTTCCTTGACCTCTTCAGAAATAGATATCGTCGTCACATTGTTGTTCATAATTAATAATTGATAATTATGCGTATAAAGGTTTTAAGCGTCCAACAATTTTGTTTCAAACTTCATTGAAAGTGTTGGTACCTCAGTCTCACTAATTACTTTCTAAAACTGCGTGCACCGCTTACCGTACGCCATGTCATTATAACTTAAAAGAAAGAGTATTAATTAAATGGTATTACTCTCAGATTTAGTTTTGGAGTATACTCCATAAGTTAATCGGAAGAATTTTGGAGTATACTCCAAAAGTTTAAAAATGCAAAAAACCCCTATTATGCGTGAACGTTGAGGAAATAAAAAGCGTTCTGAAGGAACAAAGAGAGGACGCAGAAAACTTAATGAGTAGGGCAATACCCAGAGACGTGCCTAAAGAGGAGTTGCTAACAAACCTATCAATCCCAAACGTCTTAGCAATATTAGGGGTTAGGAGGAGCGGGAAATCTACTCTATCACTCCTATTATTAAAGGACAAAAACTTTGCTTATGTCGATTTTGATGATGAGAGATTGAGAAATTTAAAATCTGACGATCTGCATATTGTTGAACAAGCAATTTACGAGCTTTACGGTAACGTGGATTACATACTTTTTGACGAAATACAGAACATTCAAGGTTGGGAGCCCTTCGTGAGCAGGCTGAGGAAAACTAAAAGGATAATATTAACCGGGAGTAATTCTAAGTTACTTTCTGGTGAGCTGGCCACAAGCCTAACCGGAAGGCATGTGGACTTCACGCTCTTCCCCTTTTCCTTCAAGGAGTTTCTAAGGTTTAAGGGAGTTAATTACTCCGAACCGCTTACCACAAGGGAGAGGGCTGAGATTAAGAACTACTTGAGGGAGTACATGAGCATAGGAGGTTTTCCTGAAGCGTTACTACTAAACAGTAAGCAAATAGTCAACAGCATTTATAATGATATACTGTTCAAAGACGTAGTACAGAGGCTTAAGACAAAGAAGGTATCTAGGTTTAAGGACTTTTCCTCAGCTGTAATTTCCCTTTACTCTTCTGAAATTTCTCTAAATAGAATTGCTAGAATGCTTAGAATTGATTATAAAACTGTTGACGAGTGGTTCTACGGTCTGACCTCAAGTTACTTAATTTATTCCGTGGAAAGGTATACCGGAAAGTTGAGCAGAATTGCAGAAAACAAGAAGGTTTACGTAGTTGACATGGGTATTATCCAAGAAGTCTCTATAAAAAAGGATATGGGGAGATTAATGAAGAATTTAATCGCAATACATTTGCTTAGGAAAAACCAGAACAAGGGAGTTTATTTCGTTAAAGGGGAGGACTACGAAGTAGACTTTTTAGATGAGAAAAATGGGGAGTTAATACAAGTAACTTATGATGAGGAAGGGATAAAGGAGAGGGAGTTAAGCGCTTTAACTAAAGCCTCCTCATCATTGGGTTTTAAACCTAAAATCGTAACGTGGGACATGGAGGACATAATGGATTATAACGGTAAGAAAATAGAGTTAGAGCCCTTGTGGAAGTTTTTATTGAAATAATGAGACCTCTTCAGTTTTCGCTTAATTGCATCAAAGGTACCAGTACTGCCTACTTATACCACAAATTTTTGTGACATCTTTTTGACTTCTTTCATATTAGGTCTATCCTTTGGGTTAGGAGATGTCATTTTTACCTAACATATTCTTAGACTCAAGAACGGTGTTATATACATAAGATAAGCACTGTATTCAAATTATAGAGTGTGGGCAACAATTTTGTTAATCTAAAATGAATTATTCGAATTGTTTTTGCTTTATTGATAGAACGTTGATGAGGGGTACGTGTCTTGGTAGTTCTTGTGGACATGAAGGGTTGAGGGAATAGCAATGAGGGTGTTTAGGAGAAGAATTGATAAGGTAATTTACTTTCACAATGGGGCAACTGCATACAACGCCTTCTCATGGTTAAACGTAGAACACGAGAAGTTCAACGAGAGGGATTACGCAGAACAAGGGTTCAGAAGCTTAAAACACTTGCATCAATGGACTTCCACTTCCCTTGGAATACTAACAAGTTTACAATAACTAGGTGGTTATCAACATTCTTCCTAATATATCCTTTACACCCCAACGTACTTGTTAGATAAGGGGGTAACAATAAATGTAAATATTTCAAATGAATGAAATTGTTGTCCACACTCACAGATCTAATAAAAACTTATATATATTCTCTGGCAGGAAAAGATATAGAATAAATTAGCACTACTTGTTAATGAGTTAAATAAATTCCGTTCATTAATCTACTTCTTTCCAATAAGTTGAACTAATGTATTTAGTATATGACAGCTCTCATCCCTATCAAGTTCCGAAATCGCTTTCTCCATCTCGTCATAATGAATATAATAAGTTTCAATATCATTCAAATCCTCAATCTTTACATCAATATTAGAAACGTTAATGAGATATCTTTTCCTTATATTTATCCACCTGGAAGACAAAAGTCTAGCTATCTCGCGTATTGTTTCAACATCGTAGTTTTGTATTGTATAATAAATAGATAGAAAAAACTCATATTTAATTATATGTTCATTATAAATTCTAGTTCTAATATTTCTCCTTAGTGTAGAATTCCCACATTTGCTTAATAAAAGCTCGATGAAATACTTACTTATCTCTTCAATAGCAGAAAGAAGTAAGAAGGCTAAAATGTTGTTACTAAGCCTAAGTTTCTTTCCTTCTTGATATAATCTATACAATTCCTCACTATTCTTTTTTATCCTTCTTCCTAAATTCTTACCCATCTTCCGTTCCTTTTCTCACATGAAAGAATTATTCCCTCACTTTTCTCGACCATTTTTCCGACAGTATATCCTGCCAACCCAGAAAGAGCTGCTATAAGAAGACCAACATTGAGTCTCTTAGCCGCTGTTCCACCAGTTATACCACTTACTGTCGCAGATGATGTAGCTCCTTCGAACGCAAAAGTTACTACATTTGAAACTATTATCCTTATAGCCATTACCCCCAATTTTGACAGTAGCTCATCAATCTCCTCGCACTGCATCACTCTAACGTTAGCTGGAGTTCTAAAAGATAATGAAATTTTATACCCGTTCTTACTTATCTTTATATCATCGTCTAAGTTAGTCAAGTGAGACTTTAACGCATTTTTAATATCCTTGGCTATTCGTGTAGTATAGCCGTCAATGACATATCTGATATGCTTCTCCATAAGGTGAGTATTTACCCTCTGCATTAATATACTTTTTGTTTGTTAAACCTACAGTTGCGAAGTCATTAAGAAGCCTAAACTTTACTATAAAAACGATAAGTAAAAATATTCTTAGTATTTTTGTAACTACTGTGAAACCCTCATATAAGATTTCACATATAATTCTTATTCTCTCAAGCTAATCCTATTATAAAATGCAGTATCCGGAATATTGTATGGAACGTTGAAAGCTTTGAAGTTCTTATTTGAGGGATTTTGTTTCGTAAATAGCTCTCTGAGTTTAGATAATCACTATTTATTTTTATATTGTTCATCATAAATAATTTTCATATAGAATCAGCGACTTAAGCCCTTTCATTGTTGATTTTCTCTTCAATCATTATGTTTGAACTTGAGTAGATTATGCGTTACTAAATATTATAAATAAGGAGATTTCGGATGTTGTAAGGATGAGAGTTTCTATGTACTGAAAGGTTCGTTAAACTGACATAAGATGAACACTATAATCAAAGTGCACAAAGTTTACTTTATATGCACACTTTTCCTATTCTTACGTTATGAGTGAAATTATTAGAGTTAGTAAAGATGTGAAGGAGAAGTTAGCTAAGATCGCTGCTGAACTGCAGTTGAATAAGGGTAAGAGAGTTAGCCTAAATGAGGCGGTAGAATATTTAATAACTTTTTATGAAGAGAACAGAAAATCTCAAAAGAACGCTTAATTACTGTTTTCCCTTTTAGGTTCTGCAAAAGGGATCAGAGAGGAACTAGAGAGGTCGAGAAGAGAAGATGAGGGTAGTAGTTGATACCGGAGTACTAGTTGAGTTTTTAGAAGGATCGAAGTTAGGAGAAAAATTCCTTAAGTAAGAACTTTATCAAACAATAACGTAAAATACTAACCCCATAAATAATAAATAAATACTTGAAGAGTAAATAAAAAGGACAAAAGATATATGAGCTATATTTCAAATATTCAGTTTAATGAACTATAAGGAATGGATAGAGCAAGCTTTGGAAGATCTCGATACTGCAAAAGTTCTTTTAAATAATGGGAAATATTACGCTTCTGCCTTCTATTCTCAGCAAGCGGTAGAGAAATCATTAAAGTCCATTATGATTTATCTTGGAAAAGACCCAGGCAAGACACATTCACTTATTGAGCTTATTGAAATGATAGAGAAGGAAGGAGTTACTGTACCAGCAAATATTAAAGAGAATCTAATGGTTCTCTCTCCTCATTTTATAATTTCAAGATATCCAGACGCTGCAAATGGAGTTCCTTTTAAGCAATATAGTAAATCAATTTCTGAGGACCTTTATAATAGAGCAAAAGAGGTGGTTGAATGGGTAAAGGAAAATCTGCAATAGAGAGCCAAATAAAAATAATAAATCTAGTAAAGGAGATAGTGGAAGAAATGGCTAAGGACTTCCAGCAGTTAGATGAAGTTTATATCTTTGGCTCTAGAGCTAAAGGAAATTACTTAGATACTAGTGATATAGATGTTATCTTCGTTTTCAAGGGCATAAAGGAAATGAACGTATTTGATAGGATGTATATGGTAAGTAAATACATAAAAGGAAATGTAGATTATATCGTATTAGATGAAGATGAAAAGAATAGAATAAAAGAGAAGAAATTATTTTGGAAGAAGAATAAGGGATTTGTAGATATAAAGGAATTTCTATGATCCACGCTCTACTATTTGTTTTTAACCTTATTTAGATATAAATTGCTTTTAATTATATACATTATTCAGTATTTTTATTATGTCATTTTTGTTGATCTCCCATTTCTTCTAACAGCCTTATCCCTATCATCTCATGAAGTTTAAACAACTTAACCTGAGAACCCGTGAAATTTAGGATCTGATTATATATGCTGGGGTTTATGTATTTGAGGACTTCAAAAGCGTACTCAAAAGTGTGTGAAAAAGGTAGGTGACCTAAATCGTGATACAAGGCTAATTTCTTTATCTTATCCTTTAAATCACTTTCTAATTTTATAGTTAAGCTCTCTGTCCGTATTCTGTCTATCATCTTAGAGGCTATTTGATAAACGCCTAGAGAGGTTCACAACAAGAGAAGGTATTTCGTGGGTGGAAAAGGATCTTTTGATATAATATTAAATAATTTAGTTTATGCTCAAGATCACACGAACGTCGTGCTTAGGACAAACATAGATTATAGGAACTTAGAGGAGGTAAGAGCGTTACTTAAAACACTTAAAGAGAGGGGAATAACTAAAGTGAAGTTAGATCCACATTTAGTTCACGAAAACGTATTCAGAAACGAATATTGGGATAGCTTAATTCCTAAAGGTGAGGAGGGAGTAGTCTTAGCTAAATTCTGGGAAATGGCTAGAGAGGAGGACTTTGAAATACCTCATGAGATTTTTAGATTGGGGATATGTGTAGCTCATTTTGATGATGACATAGTAGTTGATCCATACGGATATGTATATCCTTGCTGGGCTTTCACTGGGAATCCTCTAAACATTTAAGGGAAAACTTAAGGAAAATGGAACAGAGGAATTTAACGGTAAATATACGGGTATTCAAGCTAGAAATGTATGGGGGGGGGGGGGGGGATGTAATAATTGTCCTTATTTACCTTTATGTATGGGGGCTGTAGATTCTACGCTGTTTTAGAAAATAAGGGGTTCTTGGTTTAGATTGTAGGAGGAAAAATTATGAGGAGATAGTAAAACTAATAAGGTTTTTTTGCGAAAGATTAGAAGATGATGAAATCTTGCTAAATCTTTCAGCTTATTCTCATGTAAATTTTTATAAAAGGTCAATATTCCTTCTAATGAAATTATCGTATATTTTTATTAAAATGCATCAATTATTTTTCCATTTTTCTATGTTTTATTTTATTCCTATTTTCTCTTTTATTTGGCTATACAAATCTTCACTAATCTTCTCTACTTTCTCTTTATCTATTACGTATTGTGCGACCTTACTTCTTATCTTATCCCTGATTTTACCGTCAACCTTAAAGTAAGCTATGTGGTTCCCATTAAGGTACATATGTACGTAAAATCTACCTCTCTTTCTTTTCACATCTACGCTAAAGTTATGGGACCGTTCTTGAATTATTTGTTCGTTAACTGTCATGTTAATGAATTTACTTAATGCACTGGTAGACAATATTGCCGGTATTATAGTCATCTCTAAGATAAACTTATCCCTAATCTTCTTAGGTACGTTCTTTATTATTTCCTCTTGTATATCCCTCAGAACGTATAATTGATTCGAGTTTAGATGAATTATTCCCATCTTAGAGATTTCTTGATTTATCTTCTCCGCTAAATCTTTAAAAACAGGCAGAAGTTTACTACTAATTAATTTATCGACTTCATTCCTAAAATACTTAAATGCTAAGGGATACTCGTTTTCATCAATACCATCATATATTTTCTCCTCAATTTCCTTTAATTGTCTCTTAGCCTCATTAATCTCATGCATCTCTAAATGATAGGGATACTCATATTTCCTTAACGTAACATCGCATTTCTCGCATTTAACCTCACTTAGCTCATCCGGCTTATTCTTCCTTAAGAAGTCCTCAGCCACCTTAACTAAGTATTTAATATAATCGTTTATCCACGAAGATACGTTATCAACACATTCAGCTAATTTTTCCTTTGCACACTCAAGCTCTAGATTGTAATCTACTGGTATTGTAGCTGAGGAGAAGAATATATTAGCTTTATCGTAGTCCATAGTAGCCTCTACTATTGAATCATATCCCTCATCTTCTTCTACTACTCTGTTCACAATTAGCGGAGGGAAGTCAACTATATTTAAGTAAACTATTATTGAATCTCCTAAATCTAAATCGTCCTCTAAAATTGTCGCAGTACCCCATTCGTATTCTTTCATATAACATTTAGCTGGGACGTAATAAGGTACTTCATGAAATTTACCTAAATCATCATAATATTCCTCTTTCGTGCATTCGATCTCTTCAAAGTCCCTCAGCATAATAATGGAATGACTATGTGAAATTTATTTTTTCCAGTTTCTTCTTATCAACCCAGTTAGCATCCCTAACGAGTAGGGAGACATATTTATAACTATTAATCAAATATTACCCTGTGAGTAATAAATCAACAGAAATATTACGATTCACAAAGGAGTCCTGAATCGCCCTAACTGAAAATGAGAGATGTAGGTTTTTATTTAATTTTGACTACTTTTAAATTATGAATTTACCAAGAGTTGTGATACATGGAGTTAACATAGGTCTAACTGTGGCGGAGGTCTTTAGCGATGGAAATTTTAGGAAGTTAATTTCCACTGGTCATTTCATATACTCTACTGCTGGAACTATGTATTATGCGTCGGAAGGTAAGATTGTAGACACTTTAGCTAGCTTATTCGGTATCGTAAGTTCTCTACACTATCTCTCTGAGTGATTGAGTTTGAATTTAATACTATCTTATATAGATCTAGACGTTGACGATGTTTATGTAAACTCGTTGTTAAAAATTATGATAGAGGATAAACGACTCTTACGAGAGCATTTCGAACTTCTTTTGTCCAGATTATCTAGTTTAACACCCAGACAGCAGTTAAGGGTGTTAGATTACATACTTTACATATCCAATAAAAATGAGATGGGGCTTACAAGTTTGAAAATTCAGTGCTCACCAAGAGAAGTAGTGTACTCAATAACTTTACTTTCGTTAAACCCAAGAATCGTAAGCTTGTATGAGGCTCTTAAGATCTGTGATAAGAAGCTCGAAATTTTGAACAAATTTATAAATAATCTTGAGAATATTTTACTAAGTCCTAAGCTAATAGACTTCTTGAGGGAGAAAATAAACGGTGAAGGGTTTGATAAGGCGCATTTAGAGTTGCTAATTCTTTTGGAATTCGCCTTGAAGCTTAGAAATGAGGGGTATCATGTGGAATTAAATGATTTTTACGGAGACTTATTGTTGGACACTAACGCCAGCTTTGAAGAACAAATGAAGATAAGGGATCAAATAATCGAGAAGTATAAGGAAAAGTATAATGTAGACGTTTCGGCGGAAGTTGGAGACGTATTTGGAATGATAGATTCTGTAGATAAGATAAAGGAGTATATGAGGAAAGTATTAGATGTGGGTGGAGGAAGAAAACAGTGTTTACTCGTAGCGTAACTTTTCCTCCAATTTCGACACAAGCTAAGGGATCATACTCAGTCATTCTTCGATGGAACCACCACTCCCCTCCCATCCACTTTTCGCTCCTACCCTCGTGAGTAGTCATCAGTAAGGGAGATCATCAATAGAAAATACATTGTAATACAGTATAAACATAACTTGTCAAAACGGTATTTAGAAGTAATTAAAAATAACTATTTCCTCCAAGCTCTCTTAAGCTGAAAGTTAACTATACCGAAGAAAGCAGAAGGAAACAAAATTTTTAATAGTTAACACTGAGAGGACAAAATATGCAGATCGTCGAATATCCTATCTCAACATATTTGCCCAGAGATGTAGTTTACTTTGACGGTAGTTCAGCTACTTTGCCTCAAGACTATGTGCTAAAGGAAGGTAATTTAAGGTTGTTCGTTCCTAAAAATAAAATAGAGGACGTAGTCAATGCCCTAAAAGGCTCGGGATTTAGAGAGGAAAAACTGGAATTTTATAAGGGTGAAAAATACTCGTTATCAATGAGGATTTATAACATTTGGGAGCTTCACGTTAGGATATACGATGACGGCTTTATTGACGGACACTTTGAAGTTAGTAGAGACTACTTAGAACATTTACAGTATTACACTATTCCCTCAATTTATGAGGTATTTGATTTTTACAGAACTGCTTATAACAAACTGCACATATTGGACAACGTTGCTAAGAAGTGGATTAAAGAAGTGAGGACACAATATTTAATAACGTTAGAACCGCCTAAATCCTTAACAGCATGGCAACCAATAACAGCAATTGTTGGAGCTTTAAGTGCAATTGGAATTATAGCTTATGCCCTCTCAAGGCTTGACAAGGGAGAGGATTAGGTGCCTATATATTGAGATTAATGGGAAATATAACTCAAAGTGACGAAATAATAATAGACGGATACATAGTTAAAGAGAACTTAAAGGAAAAAGTTACGTTAAAAATAGACACTGGTTTTACGGGGTACGATGTTGCGATCCCCAGTAATATTGCACAAAGGCTTAGGTTAAATCCCTCAGGATATGCCAATTTCTCTACTCCTAGTGGTAATATTCCACTTGCTACTGGTAATGATGCCTACTTATGTTTAGGTACTAATAAATATGGAGTTACTTATGTTATCCATTATGGTGCGTATCCTTTAATCTCTAATAGTTTTCTAAAAAAGATATCAGAAATTATAATAATTGATTTTAGTAATTATAGTGTCATTATAATACTTAAGTGATTAATTTCTAGTATTTTACGATAGTGTCACTATTAAACTACTAATTTTATTTCACATGTTAAATCATTGTACTTAGTGAATGCTTTATGGAGTTCTTCAATTTAGGAATGTATAACTAACTTTTAACTCAACGCAAGATATAGAACTTATTTTATTTCTTCTAGTCTAAAGAGTAAGAAATTTTCTCTAATCCACTAAGCAAGGTTCTGCAAAATCTTTAAAAAAGAAGAAATACGAATAGCTCATAACTACACCATCTACGCACCCTTGGTATCACTCTATGAAATTTATAAGGAAAAAGAACTTTTGATTTTTAACTAATGTTTTTAAATTATTGAATGATAGTAGATAATATGGAAGCTATTAATCATGATAAGATATTTGAGGGATATTTTGGCGAGCTTAATGAGTATTTACAGTGTTATCTGCATGACATTTTTAAAAGTATTGTAGCAAGAGGTGGGAGAGATGGACGTGAGTGCGATATTACGGCCAGCATAAGTGAGCAATATAGTGAATTAGCTACAAATAAAGTCAGTAGAGTTCTTGAAAAATTATGTTCAATAATTCTTAGCCCTATCACCTTATCTCCTATGATTTACATAGATAGTAGAGGTAACATACTTAAGGTTGATTTTAAAGAGAGATTTGACGATCTCCCTGGATATTACGTGAAGGATTTCTTGAACTATAAATACGGAAATGATATTTATAATAAAATCCTCGAGAAGATAACTAGCAGTGACAAGCTTAATAGCTACGAATTAATAGCACTGATCGATGCTAGTAGGTTTATGGTTCAAAGGAGTTGGATCTCTGCAAACGATATTACCATACATGCTCATTTACGAGGTGCTTTACTAGCTTCATTGAATAATATCTCGTTAATTCGCATAAGTAATCCGTTTTATTCAGAATATAATACCCTAAAAGACATAGAGGGAATTTACGCTATAACAAAGATTTTCCTATATTATTTAAACTCTTGCTTGCTTGAAAAGCTAACAAATACTTCTCTTAATAATGTCCTTAAAAGACTTATTGATGAATTGCCAGAGGATAAATATGCTACACCGTTAATAGACTTCTACACACCATTTATCTTTGACGCTGATGAGAGGAGTATAACATTATTTTATGTTAAAGATAAGTTAAATGATGTAAAAGAATGCATTAAATCATCATTTACAGCTACGATAAACGAGGTTCTCAGTAAACTCGCTAGGAGGTCAATTAAAATTAAAGAAACTATTACTTACAAACTAGACCTAGTTAAAGAACGTGAAAATATATTAAATAATCCAGAAGCTCTAAACGAGTTTCTTGAGGTTTCAAATTCAGTTCTATTTGCCGAAATAGAGAATGCTGAGGTTGAACTAGAGGGTATTGAAACTGAAGATCGATTATGCAGTGTGTGCAAATTAAGGAAAAGTGTTAGGGAAGATCTAATTCCGACTATAATTACTAGAAAAACTGAAGATCGATTATGCAATATTTGCCTTTCAGTTAGACTTGCACCTTATGCTGTAGGGAGGACTTCCACTCTAAAGAGAGGCGATAGAGGAGACACAGATGTAGAGAAAGAGGGTTGGTACAATTTATTTAAAAAAATAGATAATAGAGGAAGAAGTATAGATGAGCTAGTTGAAGGGTATGATGATAATGTAATATTTATAGGTATAAAATTAGACTTAAAGAAATGGGATAATAGAGAAGTTTCATTGATAGAGGCTTATCATTTAAACTTAGAGGACTTAAGGAATTCAGTTAAGGAGTTTTTGAAAGATGTAAGAGATAGAATTTTATCTGGTACTGATCCTAATGTGGATTTTGTAGTAAATAATTGTGTACAATTAAAAGATCCTAATCCAGAAAAGTTAGAAAAACTTACAAGTTCTTTTGTAGATTTACTTACAAGTCAAAGCAAAAGAATAGATATAAATGAATTTGCAAATAAAATTTCAGATATCTGTGATAATATATTTTCCGATAAGGAATTAAAACGGCTGCGCAATAATATAAAAAACTTGTTAAAAAACCATACAAATTATTTTAATGAAAAAGTAGAACAACTTAAAAATAAATATAGATGTAATTTAAACACAATTGAAGTAGAGAATATAATAAGGAATTTCATAGATTCACATAAGAAGATAGAAATATCTAAATCATTAGACAGATTATTTTCTATTAAACAGAACTTCTCTGTGATTATTGAGTATTTTATGGCCTTACTGTATATTAAAAAAGTTGATCACATAACTTTAATGGAACCTTCAATTACTACACCATTTTTCCTAGCAGTAATTCGTAAGAAGGATTTTAAGAAATTATTTAATGAAGTATTATATCCGTTTTTCCTAAAATTTTTAGAAGGTTCTAGATACAGTATATCGAACATGATGCTAGTTTACATTATAAAAGCCAAATCATACACTCCAATTAAAATTATTGAGGAAATTATAAATACTGAACCCAAACCTCTAAAGGACTCTACAGTACTTCTAATCCCAGTAATAGTTAATAGGAACAGTTTACCCGTTACAGAGTTAATAGGCATCGATATTTACTGCTTTAAGAAATTCATGGATCTGGTAGAAAAAGAAATCCTCGATGAAGAGGCCTTAATAAGGCTATTAAGGTCTTCCGCAGAGGATTTACCTTATCCAGCTTTTGAAGACTGTAATAAGTTACCAGAAATATGTAGTGATATAATGAGTAAATGGGTAAGGGGAAAAGTCTTTTCCATTCGTCATGATAACGAATTGAAATTAAAGGGATATATAGCGAGGTTGTTGACATGAGAGTATTTAAGATAACATTAAGGGCTTATAACGGCTTTTATAAAGAAATTTTACCCTCTACAACAATAGCGGGCGGAATTACTTACGCTGCTTATCTCAATAAGGATATACTTCAAACAACAATTGGTTTTACAGATTTTCATAGAAACAGTAATATTTACAAATTATACGTTTCTAGAATTAAGCTTGATAAAATTGTGAATAAAGCAGAGCCCTTCTACCTCTACAAATATGTAGATAAGGGGGAATATTACTTGACGTATATAGGCTATGCAATTGCTAAAGAAGAAAATGAAGTCAAGAACCTCATTAATAAGTATGGCGCATATATTGGTAATTGGAACACAGTATTTAGTTTAGACAGTATTTTGGAAGTCAGCAATATCAGTGATAAATGTGTCTATAATTTACCCGTTATAGACCTTTCTGATTTAATATCTAAATATAAAAATATGAGGGTACAAGTTCACAGATTCACAAATTCCAACTATCTCAACATGTCTCCTTATAAAATATATTATGATACTAGGGAGAAAAAGTTCCTAAAAGTTACAAATAAAAAATACGTTTATTTAGCTACTTTTAAAGTTGATAATGCAGATATAGGGTATTATTACGACGAATCTGTATTAGCTAACTTAAATCCTTTTGAGAGAATTTATGTAAAAATGGGATTTGGGGTTATAGGCCCATGTATTCAGATTTAGTAAAGTATGCTATCAGTTTTAATCCTAAGCAATATAAAAAGAAGTACTATACATTACCTACTAAAATAGAGGAGAATGCTCTCGTTAGATACATTTGGCATCTTAAGACCTTAGTAAGGTGTTTATTATCAAATTCAAAAGAAAAATACATTTTAGGTAGCGGTAAGATAAAGCTACCATATATATCTAGAATATTATTCAGTATTGACGATAATAAATTAGTTGTTTTATGTCTATTAGAGGATAGCATATGCGACTTAGTATTCCGTACTATCGAAATGGCACTTACAATAGATGAAAAAACCAAAGAGGAAATAATTAAGGGTTGCTAGGTAATAACCTTATACTCAGCCCTCAGTGTACCAAGTCCTCTAGATTTAAACCTACCTAATCTCACTATTCCATCATTTATTTGTCTTAACGCTTCAATTATTACGTTTTTACACTCCTCATCTTCACAGAGTACATCAAATTCTATTTCATCTTTACTTACCTCAATGTTTAAACCTTTACTTTTCTTCTTAATATCATAAGAAAATTTTAGATCGCTCATAAACTGCGTATTAACCTTTTTATGACTCATAACTATCCTCATTTTAGCTCTAATATTTTCATTGCCAAAAACCCTACATATTATGCAGGGTTTGGAGAACTTTTCAGTAACATCTCCTAAAATATTAGCATACACTTTACTCTCACAATCCTCACTTTCCCTTAATCTTTGAAGTTCAGCACAATTAAATGAGCTCTTTGCCTTCTTTTCGCTATTTTTACACTTCTCTAACTCACTTTCTACTTTGTCTAAGTTTGAAAGAAGTATCTTAGCAGTTACAGTCTCACAAGCACCCTCGAAATATGCATAGCATGCGGCAGTTCTCAAGAGGCCTTTAATTGTAGTAGGAGGAATAAACTTAAATGATGGATCACTACCAAAGTAAAACATTACTTTCCTTTCTCCCGTTTTCAAGCTAGCAGAAATGTTATACGGCGTTAAAGGAACTAATTTAACGTGGATTCTAATCAAGGATCCTTCACTTGTAAATTCTTATAATCTAAAATTATTTGTAATCTCTCTAATAACTTTTCCCCGATCAGATTTTTATCTATATAGATATTACTAATACACGTAGTATAAATTTCTCTATCGAGAAACTTCACTATTACTATTTTCATTTTAGTAGAATATACACGGCCGTCCGGAAGTCTCACTAGCGGACCTTCAAATTCCTCACCAGACAATGTTCTAAATACGTCATGGCTCAGTATGCACTCACCATCAAACCCAGAATCTATTTTAAACTCAATAATTCTACCATTAGCCTCCAAACTGAGCTTCATGATAAAGACCACACACCCTTAACCCTTACCTCATATTTCTCTCCCCTTACTTTATCCAAAATACTCTTCAACTCCTCTCCATTTCTAGCCTCATAAATCTTACCACCCTCAGTAATTACAGTAAATACGACTTCCCCTTCACTAAGGGGGTTAAGAGCGTTCATGAACGTGTTAGGAAAGAGCTTACATAGAATCCTTTTATCACAACCCACCTCCTTAGGCTCAGTTATACTTAACGCAAACTTCCCCTTAAGTAATACAGAATTAAATTCGACCACCTCACCTGGTATGTATAATCTGAAGCTACCGTATCCAGAAGTCCCCCTACCGCCTATCCACACCCCCCCTTCATCAGCTTCATCCTTTAATATCTTTAACATCTCAACAACCTTGTCAGTTAAGGGGTCGTTAAGCACTGCTAGAAATCCTAAGAATTTAACACCGGCCGGAATTACTTCTTCAGTGAAGAGCTTACCTTTCTCCGCTGTCATGGTAACCCTATTTATAGCCACATGGGTAGTCCTCTCCAAAAGCACTGGAAAAGGATCTACAGCTACTAGATCTGTAAACTTCACAAACCCCCTAACACCAGAAGTTCCTAAAACTCTACACACCTCACATAAGTTCTTCCTCCCAGTAAGTTTAATCCATGCCTCCTTGAGTTTACGGTTCTTCTCGTCCTCAATTAACGCCAAGTTCTCGCACCTATCTAAGTCCGAGGTAACGTAACAAGCTTTATCTATACCATAACCAGTTATCTCTAAATACTGCTTGAAAGCTTCTTCCAGAGTTTCTCCCACTTTATCAATAAGCCCAGCATAAATGTAGTTACTTAACTCCTCCTTAAGACTCTCAAAAACTATCTTCTTCTCTTCCTCACTTAAAACCCAAACGTTTTCCAAAACTTTCGTATCAACCCTCCCTTTCCTTAAATACCTTTCGTAAGTAGAACGGAGTAGTCCCTTAAAGCTAGTAGCCGATATTGCTGGTATGTAATAGTTTTCGTCGTTTACTTGAAGTGGAATTTTGTAAGTAACTAAGTCTGCCGCTGAATAATCAAAGTAAACGCCGGTAGCCCCAACCCTAGTCAATGAGAGCGTTTCTAAGACCACGGGGAGTACTTTCAACTCCTCAACACCTTTATTAGCTCTTCTTTAGCCCTACTGACATCCCTATTATAAAGTGCCTTTATAACGTTTTCAACGTGCAACCCCTTAAACGATCTGAGCGTAAGGACCAGGTTATCAACAATTTTTTGGTCGTCAATTCCAGATATTATATACTGTTGCATAACGTTGATCAGTATCTTAGCCCTTTCTATCTCATCCTCTCTTTCCATAAGATATTTTTCTCCCCATGATTAATAACTTTTAATGCATGAGGAATTAATAGAGTATTACGAGGCGTTGAAGCTCTGTGAGGATTGTGAGGAAATAATAACTAAGTTAAGGGAGCATCTAGCGTTAATTAACAAAGATAGTATAGTATCTAAGAAGGTGAACATTATCAACAATAGTAATAACGTTAACGTAATAAGGGAAACTCTCTTCCAGCTAATATTTTACTTATATGGAAAATGATGTTTAGGGGTTTGGGTTTCATAGGATTTCATAATATTTAATATCCATCCTCAGCCCTTGGGCTTCACCAGAGTCACGGGACATTGCCCCACTCATACCCCTCCGCCCCTTTAGCGGGATAACCCCAACCCACCTACTCCCACGGTAGACCCAAAATCACATCCTTAATAATAAATCTATAGTGTAAATAAGTATTTCCACTAGATTAATTGTAAAATTCTCCGGATTGAATAAATCTGGAAAAAATAAAAGAATTAATAATAATCTAAACTCCTCTCTCCCCACCTCCCCCTTGAATACGGTATATAAGGAGTAGAGTACAAGGGCAAGAACGAAGATCAACGTGCGGAAAACAAACTTAGTAGAACTGGTAAATGGAAGAAAAGCCTTAATGTTCCTATAAGAGGTCTCTATTGGACCTCTCCCCTTATTGTACAAATCCAACACTTCCCTCTTTGGTATCTCGAGGTTAGTAGCCCTAGCAAAATAAACAAGCCTCTTCTCCTTTCTCCTAACCTTCTCCTTACTGTACACGAGAAGCCTGAACTTAACTTGCTCATCCTTCCTATGCCTCTTGCTATTAGTCTTGTAATCCCCGTCAAACTCCTCATAAACCTTCACATCCCCAACCGGGACAGCAACTATGTAATTAAACTGTGAAATGAAGTTGAGCACGTCGACAGTGTAGAAACCGGCGTCAATAGTTATCAACCTTATCTTGAACCCCATTGCAACAACTTGCTCCACGAGGTTTTTCACTATCTCGTCCTTAGTCATACCGTTCACTTGCGGAATAAAGGCAAGTAATAGTACTTTCCCCTTATACTTGGTTGTTGCAGTTGCGTAGTTCCACGAGTTTCCTCTTTCAGAGCTCCCGAGTCCTTTCACTGGTTTCCCGTACCACGTCTTGGTTGTCCAGTCAATCGAGAGGTCTACCTCCTTTACCCCCTTCAGTACTTCTAAGGATATTTTCCTAGCATTTTCCAATAGTTTTTCAATTACTTCCATTCCTTGTTTCTCTATGTAATTTCTCACGGTCTGTGGGGATACGTCATACGCTCCGGACTTGTTCTCTACTGAATCGTAAACACGCGGAGATGAGGGTTTTTGCTACCTCTTCTCCTTTCCCTTAAAGCATGGAAAGTAATTTATATCCTATTTATTGAATGTTATTTGGGTGAGGGAGACCGGGTATCACCCTCTTTCCTTGTCACGTAGTAATACTCTGTCTCCCTCACCTTAAACCCTTTCTTCAATTCTTTACACTCTTATAAATTTCTTTATCTTTCACGGATTAGATATTATCCTATCAGAAATATTTTTTCTAATATGATTTTGGGTCTACCGTGAAGGGCGAGGCTTTCCGCCCCCTTAACCCCTTTTTTCGTAAAGACCAATAAGTAATTTAAATCGTGGAAATATACATAGTGTGTGGGACTAATTTACGTTGACGGTATAGTAAAGAACGAGAAAGGAGATAGTGAGAAGGTTAGGTTCTTAATAGATTCCGGTGCTTATTACACTGTGCTAAAAAAGGAAATTTGGGAAAAGTTAGAATTAAAGGAGATTTCAAGGGTATCATTAATTTTAGCGGACGGTACAACTATAGAGAGGGGAGTGTCAGAAGCGATTATTGAACTTCCGCCTTACGGAGAAAGGCATTCCCCCGTTATTTTAGGAGAGAGCGAGGATGAAAATTTACTAGGAGTTGTTACTCTAGAAATTTTAGGCCTTGTCTTGGATCCCTTAAAGAGGGAAATTAGACAAGGTAGGATTATAATGAAATGAAGACGACAGAATGAGGTTGTGCTAGCCCTCTTCTCTATCTAATAATCCCTCAAGAGAGTGTCCAGAATGCAAATAATTCAATAAATATAATGTGATAGAAAAACAATATTATAACTAGTTGAGAATATAAGTCAATTATATCTTTCAATATGAGGGAAGATTAATATTTTATTGTAATATAAAATAACTTATGGTTGAGAAAATGAATTTCAAACATACCCCATATTATCCTGGTTGACCTTAGCAATTCTAACTACTTTTCCTACATCGTTAAATTTTATCCTACCGTTTATTGAAGTAAATTGAAAGTTCTCTAATGCTTCTTTATTAATTTATTCATCATCTGGTAGGATGACAATTACTATCACCTCCTTGCCGTATAATTTCTCACCTTTCTAACTTATCTTCGCAGGTATTGTTATCCCGTACCTCATTTATCCGTAACTGATGACCGTCAACCTGAAAACAATTTGCTCCATACGTGGTTTTTAGTTATAAAATGCTAACATTGGAATGGAGGGCACCACTATGAAGTCTATGTGAGGTGGAGTAAGGTGCTCAATGAAACTCCACATGTCGTGGCCGGCTCCTTAACCTAGGTATTACCGTTCTCCTTAAATTAATATTACCTCCTTCATACCTTCAAATATTTTATCTCCTGACACGATTTTTGCACTATACTTTCTAGCTAATGCTAAAAGTATACTATCCGTCAATGCTGGTTTATTTTTGCGCTCTTTTTTAGACTTTTCCAGTAATTCCAGGTAGGTTTTTCCTCCTTCTATGCTTATATCTGCATCTAAGCAAGCAACTATACTATTTTCCTCTACAAATTTAAGTCGATTCTTGACCTCCTTTTCATTAGCCCCTTCCCTAATGTACTTTCTTCCGATTTCAGCCAATACTAAATCGGGAGTTATGACCTCGTCGGCAGAAGATACGATTTCTACAACCTTTTTACCTTTTTCACTTCCCAAGAATAATTCTATCCACGCATAGCTATCCATTACGATCTTCAATCCTATCATCTCTAGTAAATGGAGTTATTTTTCCTTTATCTATACCAAATACTGTTTTTAATTTTTCCTCTCTATACATTTTTATTAAGTATTGAATGGTATCATCTATTGACGAGAAATTATTTTCCTCCTTAAGCTTCTTCAAAATTTTAAGTGTAGACTCACTCACTTTTATGGTTACTTTTTGTTGCATAGTATACTTTCTACTTTCTACTTTAAATTCTTATTTAATTTAGGATATACAAGTTTTAAGAAACTCAATATCATTATTCACTCAACGTCTGAGTGTGGACAACAATTTCATTCATTTGAAATATTTACATTTATTATCACCCCCTTATCTAACAAGTAGTTTGGGGTGTAAAGGTTAGGAAGAATGTTGATAACCACCTAGTTATTGTGATCGTCAGTATTCCAAGGGAAGTGGAAGTCCATTGATGCAAGTGTTTTAAGCTTCTGAACCCTTGTTCTGCGTAATCCCTCTCGTTTAACTTCTCGTGTTCTACGTTTAACCATGTGAAGGCGTTGTGTGCAGTTGCCTCATCGTGCAAGTAACTTATCCACCCTCACTTTCTCCTTACTACTTCCTCAGCCCTCTTCATACTTGCCAAAACTACTAAGACGAGTACCCGCTCCTAACACTAGTAAGAAGAAAGGTACCCTTAGTTTTAACATCCCTAACAATCCACACGTAACTGACCATTAACTAACCTCACCTTAGTCTCATCAATAGCGTAAACAATACTCAATGGCACAGCGTACCTCGCATAACTTAACCTCCTATGATAGTAAAGCAGAGTGGAATGGGGTAAAACAGTCCTCCAAGAGGATAATCAAGAAACTGGTTAGCCAATGCATAGGCTAAGGTGTCCCTAGAGTAAAACCTAGGGCTAAGGTTAATATACTCCATTAAAATTTGGGTGAGCACGGTAACCTTCCATCTGTTTCCATGTGCTCACCTCCAATTAATTCCCGTGCTCACCCTAAAAAGGTATTACCATCAACGTTCTATTAATAAAGCACAAACAATTCAAATAATTCATTTTAGATTAACAAAATTGTTGTCCACACTCACGTTCCTCTTAAGAATTTTGAAAGCCCACGGTAACGGCTCTACAGCTACTACTTCCTTAACTTTCCTTGCAATTTTCACTGTAAAATCGCCTATAAAAGCTCCGGCATCTAGTACAGTGTCTTCTCTCTGAAACTTAAGAAATCGTACTCACCTACTATGAACGTTGAGTAATAAACGTAATCGTATCCTATAGGTATCCCTATCCCTATACTTCCGTAACGGAATAAACTCACAGTATGATATATGAAAAAGAAAGTATTAAGCCTAAAACTGTGAGAGAAATTAATTATACAAAATTTTAATATCTTTGCAGTATAATAACGATAAATCCTTCTCTTCCCGCACTCTGCTTTAACACTCTTTCTCTTTAATTTTAACGCTCGTTAACATGTACTAAATACGGGCCCTCCAATATACTTTTTACTTAATATTAACTCTCAAGACGTGTATCTTAAAATTGTCTTGGTGCTATTAGAATCATCCGATAGTATTTACTAAGAGTCCTTAGACTAGGATTTAACGGTAAATCCTTAAGATAAAGCTATAAACTTTCTGAAAGTACTATCGTTATAGGTAATATCCTAAAGCAAACGGAATTCCCTTAACTAAAGTTACTGGTAGCAGTTTTACCTTCTCACTAAAAGTTAACCCCGGTCTAGTCTTCCTCTCGTAAATAAACCTCTCAT
>NZ_JBBHKR010000067.1:0-20436 GCF_037389425.1 Stygiolobus sp. CP850M | reverse complement strand
GCTCTTCAAAACTATTTTATTTTTATGAATAAAAGGTACTAGTCCTTCACCATCTTTGTAGCTTTCGTAGAATTTAATTACAGAACCCAAATATATCCTTTTTATTTTCCTCTCCTTTATCATTTGCTCTCTCAGTTCCTCATACTCTTCTTTGAGAACTTCTATTTCATCCTCTGAGATTTCAGGAATCTCATTCGCTCTAATATAACTCTCTACATTAGAGGCTATTCTAACCAACTCGTCCTTTACTCTCTGCAATATGAACTTAACAAACTCATTTTTGGCTTGTTTTATGGCCATATCGAGTAAATGGCTTGAGAGTGTTCTCTCCTCAAAATCCCCTATTTTTTCGACATTATGAGCTTCATCCACTACTATCAGATAATCCTCAAATTCTATACCTAGGGATTCCCTGAACCTGTCTATGAAAAAGTAAGGGTATGTAAGGACTATTACGTCGGCTTTACCTATGTCGTTAAAAAGAGAGAAATAAGGGCAAAACCCTTTTTCAATACCTTGCTCTTTTAACTCCTTAACAAATTCATTGGGATATTTTTCCACCTCTAGATCTATAATAGACGTTTTAAAACTGCATAAGTTACAGTTTATATCATCTGTGCTTGCATCCCCTTCGGAAAATAAACAAGCAGTAGGTTTCCCCATGAGGAATGAGAATTTCAGAGCTTTATCAGTGTTAATTTTCAGGAAATCCCTGAAAACGGGGTTATATTCGTTGTGCGTTCTTACTAAGAAAAGAACCTTACCTTTGGTTTCAAGCCCCACTAAAAGAGAAAATAATGTCTTTCCACTCCCTGTGGGAGAGTTTAAAAATACCAGCTTATTGGTGTTAATAGCACTCTTAATTTTTTCTTTTAGTTTCTTTTGCCACTCTCTCAGCTCTACGTTAGAAAAATTCCTCAATTTTAGCTAATATCTCCTCTAGCATTATATATTTAACGTAATCCTTCTCAGTAAGTGATAATATGTCTCTTACCTTGCCCTTGACTTTTATGGTAGATAAGAACGGAAACACGGCTACAATGTGAACTACCCTTTTAACGTCCTCAACTACATCAGAGGATGGCGGTCTCGACGTTATTACTATAGCTTGTACTTCAGCTGACGGGGAAATATTATTTATCTCTATTAGCCTATAATCTACTTTGTTAGCAATTCTTTCCTCAATAGTTGTATTCATTTATTTACACCTCTTTGTTATTATGTATATAGCATTTTAACATTATAAACTAATCGTATATAGGATATGACAAACTATATAAAAATATCACAAATTGAGCCGTAGACTTAGAGATTGTGTATGATTAGTCTTAAATCTTTTAAAAATTATTGGATTCGATGATCAGGATCCCTAAGTCTGATTTTAGACCGGGAGATAGAAGAAAAATAAAGGTTAACGATAAAGAACTACTTATCGTATACTTAGGTGCAGATAGATTTTACGCTGTTGACAGTAAGTGCCCTCATCTAGGATGCGACCTAAGTAAGGTCGGTGTAGTGATAAGGGAAGAACTAGTGTGCCAGTGTCACTTTACTCATTTCTCCCTTGTAGACGGAAAGGCAATTAAGGGAGCTACCAAAAAACCTATAAAGACTTATAAGGTGACAGTGGAAAAGGAAGACATCATCGTCGAGGATTAGGGAACAGTTTCTCACATTCAACGTTGAAATAAGAAAGGATGTTTTTAACATCCTTGTAATACATTTGGCCTTTAGCTGTTTCCTCCCCTGTATGGGCATATATAAGTTTTGAACCCAGAATACTGAAAGCTATCCTCTCTAACGGGTTAACACCCATTGGCATTACAGCTGAATTTGGAAACTCTTCCAAGACCTTGGCTAAGAGTTGCTTATATTTTCCAGTCCCGATAACAGCTAGTTTCACTAGGGCTCTATTTGCATAAGATGACAAGTTATTTCTCACTTCTTCAAAGGTGGGAAGACAGTCAAAATAGTGGATCGATACTATTACATTCTCGTAAGGTACGATATTTCTTTTTAGGAACCTGACCTCTACGTCGTAAATGATGCCCTCTTTGTAAAGCACTTTTAGGAAATCTGCTTTCGAAGATTCGGATATTTTATTGACTCCTCCCTCGTTTACATCTCTTACGGTAACTATAATTTTATCTCTGAAGTCCTCCACTTTTTTAATGAATTCGTCAACTGGTGGTAGTTCGTGCATATAATCCAACCTTAACTCTATCAGGTCTGTGTCCCTTAACCTCTTCATCCTCTCGTTTAACTCCGCTATACTTCTAACCGGTAAAGACGCTACTACACATGTCATTCTAGTCTAATATTAGCTCCTAAGTAAATTAAGTCTTTCCAGAAATAGGGGTTACTTTTACTTACACACTCAGCCTTGGAGACCGTTCCTCCTGAAGTTAGTGAAAGAACTCCAGCTAACATTGCAATTCTATGGTCGTTTGGACATTCTATGTGACCCTCCTTAACGTCAGAGGGGTAAATCACCATTTTCTGGTCGTCACTTTCAACGTTAACGGAGAAACTTTTCAGAGTTGAAGTGATAGTCTGGGTCCTATCACTCTCTTTCGTCTTCAACCTCTTAATTCCCTCTATCACGGTTTCACTCCCAGCGAAGGGGGCTATAGACGCTATTGAGGGTGCTAGGTCCGGGAAATCGTCAACGTTAATTCTTATCCCTCTTAACTTTTCTGCTCCTCTCACACTCCACGAACCATCCTCAACTACAGTCCTCACCCCCATGTCTCTTAGTATCTTTACTATGCTGTGATCACCCTCGTAGTAGGGTATCGGATAAAGGTTGTTTATATCTATCTCTCCCCCGGTAACGACTGAGGCGATGGCGTAAAAAGAGGAAAGGGCGTAATCCCCGGGGATTTCGCCTTCATATTCCTTAAACTCTCCCTCCTCAACTACTATTTTGTTCCCCTTTATCGTAACTCTGCCACCTAAGGAGTTAATGAGGTCGATTGTCATGTTTATGTAACTCTTAGACGAGACCGGCGGGATAATCTCTATCTCTCCCCCACCCTTCAGAGAAAAAGCGTATATGAACCCAGATATATACTGGCTACTTTCACTTCCGCTAATTGTAACGTGATCAGTGTTAAGCTTTCCCTCTATTACCGTAGGTAAGTTAGTGGAGGAGAAAGTGACGTAAGGTTTTAATGCTTCGATAATAGCGTTAAGCGGTCTCCTTCTTAAACTTGTATCACCGTCTAAGAGGGCTTTCCCTCCTAATATTGCTAGTATTGGTATTATCATTCTCAGTGTCGTCGCCGAACCTCCGAAGTATAATGACGATGGCACTTTCAATTCTGATTTGTTTGATATGAACTGAAACTCTCCTTTCTCACTTATACCTAGCTCTTTAACCACTTCTCTTGCAATTTGAATGTCGTCCGAAGGTTCTGAGACGTTTTTTAACTTGACATTTGCTAATAATGAATAAAGAATTAGTCTGATGCCGAAACTCTTTGACGTAGGGGCTTTTACTTTCCCTCTTATTATCGATTTCTTAATCTCTGCTCGCATAGTCCCACCGGTTGGACTACAATAGGTTTCTCGGCTTGTTTTTCGAACAGGTCTAAAATAACTCCTTCATTACCTATCTTAGTTACAGCAAACATGGAAGGTCCGTTTCCTGAAATTCCGGCTGCCAATGCACCTTTTTTCAGGGCTTCATTCGCTAAAGTAAGGTCGTACCCCATAATTATTCCCACAGCCAGCCCGTTAAGTTTCATAGCCGTAATTACATCATGTCTGGCTAGGGTAAAGATCTCCTTAAAGAGGGGCTCGAATTTTCTAAGTCTAGTCATATCAACTGACACAGATCTCTTTCCTCTGGGTATGACTATGATCGAGATCTCTGAAGGAGGCTCTTTCATGTCGATTATTTTAAATTCCTTATTGTACGTATAAGATACTCCACCAAAGTACGAAGCTGAAGCGTCGTCCAACGCGCCAGTATACGAAACACGGGACTTCAGAGACAGAATTGCGGAGAGAACAGGTACATCCCAAGCTTTTATAGGTAACTGAAATTTTTCTGCGATTTCCCCTATTAACGCAGAGGATACAGCACTACTACTTTTTAGTCCGCTCTTCGGGGGTATCTCGGAATTAATCTCCACTTCAATGCATGGTATATTATAGTTCTCTCTGAAATACAACACAATCTCGTTTACCAGCTGAGAAGGATGTGTAGCACACTCCTTGCTCTCTCTTATTTTAACGTCAACCTTAACGTTTATAGCCATTGATGAGCCGTACCAACTTGGAAGTGCGTTAACTACTGAGACCCCTGCATAGGCTTGCATGACTCAACGTACCTCCTCCACCTTTCCTCTATAACTTTCGCTTGCTCCTCAGTTAGTTTTACTGTAGGTATATATTCAGCTCTCATCGCATGGTCTACTAAGACTAGGGCTACCATCGCCTCAGCTACTGAGACCCCCCTAATTGCTACTGCAGGGTCATGTCTACCTATTACAGATATCGTAGTCTCTTCGTAAGTCCTCAGATCTACCGTTTTCTGGGGTTTTCTTATAGAGCTTGTAGGCTTAAAAGCACAACGTAATATTATGTCTTCTCCGTTAGACAGTCCGCCTAAGATCCCTCCTGAAGTATTGTTTTTCCACCTGAGTCTTCCGTCCTTAACGATAATTTCGTCATTGGCTTCACTACCTCTCATTCTTCCTGCCTTAAAGCCAAGTCCGTATTCAAAACCTGTAACAGCAGGAATTGAGAGTACGGCTTTAGCTAAGTCGGCTTTTAGTTTGTCGAAAACGGGTTCACCTAAGCCCGATGGTGGGTTTTTGACCACAATTTCGGCAATTCCTCCCCAACTATCTCCCTCTACTGTAGCTTGTTTGATGAGTTCTTCGAACTTTTCCTCCAACCACTTTTTACTGGCCCTGACGGGGCTGTACTTTGAGCAAAGGATCTCCTCGAAGGTAACGTCTTCGTTTAACTCTATAGGTCCCAGACCCTTTAAGTGTCCAGCAATTACCGTGTCAGTAAGCATTAACAACTTTTTAGCTATAGCACCGGCGGCTACTCTACTAACGGTCTCTCTCGCACTCGCCCTCCCGCCCCCTCTATAATCCCAGTTTTCATAACCGTATTTCATAATGTAAGGTAAATCCGCGTGTCCCGGTCTCGGTTTATATTTTATTTCCTCGTATAGTGACGAGATAACGTCTGAGTTCTTTACTATTATTGCTATCGGTGCCCCCGTAGTCCTCCCGTTATATATTCCACTTACGATCTCAGGTTCGTCTTTCTCACGTCTACCGGTTACATATTGTCTGCCTGGTCTCCTGAAGAGGAGTTCAAACTGTATGTCATCTTTACTCAAGTATAGCCCTGCAGGGACTCCATCAATAACCACTCCTACTTCAGGACCGTGGCTCTCTCCAAATGTAGTTATTCTGAACATTTCACCGAACGAGCTGCCTGGCATATAAATACCCCATTACTTCATTTCTATCTAACCTTTTGCCGAACCAAATTTTATCGGCCTCTAAAGCTTGCTCTACAAGAATTTCGATCCCGTTTATAGTATTTATACCTCTTTTTTCAGCCCTGATTATCAACGAGGTCTTTACAGGTTTGTATACGAAATCTATCGCTAACTTTCCCTGAACACACTCATCAGATACGAAGTTAGGGTCGGGAGTTGTATTTACAACTACGTCGCTTTTAGGACATTCCCCTGCGATCTTAATACTGAATCCCTTCTGAGATACCTCTTCCCTCAATCTCTCAGCCCTCTCTGTGCTTCTGTTGATCACGAATACCTCACAACCAGCATTAAGTAAGGAGTATATTACTGCCCTAGCCGCTCCACCAGCACCGAATACAGTGCATACTTTAATCTCGTTTACGTCTACTTTCTCTCTTATTAACGTGTTCAAGGCTATATAATCCGTGTTGTACCCTTTTCCCTCAAAAATTGTGTTTACAGCTCCTATCATTTCCGCCTCTTTTTCTGGTCTTACGTATCTTAACGCCTCCTCTTTATAGGGAATTGTTATATTTAACCCATAGCTTATGTTAAGTAAACCGGGGAAAGTAGCGTGAAACTTCTCTTTCTTAATATCAAACACGAGGTAAACAGCATTTATCTCAAGTTTTTGAAACACGTAATTATGTATTGAGGGTGATAAGGTGTAAGGTATATTTTCTCCTACTACACCTAGTAGTTTAGTATAATAATTTATTTCAAGCATTGTTCCGCAAACCCCTTCAGAGTTTCTACCGGTACTTCTATTCTTTTCCAGTCGCCTATTCTAGTCGGAAAAGGCATAAGGACTTTGTCTCCCCTGACTTTTTTGTCTTTGGTCAAAGCTTCCAGTGCTATCCTGAGGTCTATATTTTCCTTCAATGAGTCTACTGTTATAGGTAATTCGTAATGGGATAATATCCATGTAGTGTCTTCTACAACTCCTTCCTCTGCATATCCCATTTCCTCAGCTATCTTCGCCTCACATACCATTCCTACTGATATGGCATAACCGTGAGAAATCCTGAAGTTGGATCCGGCTTCAATAGCGTGACCAATTGTATGACCGAAGTTCAGGACTATCCTAATGCCTTTAGTCTCTCTTTCGTCCTCCTTTACTACTGCTAGTTTATTTAATGCGGATTTATATACCACAGTCTCCAAAGCTTCAGGTTTTTTTCTGTATATTTCATCCTTATGCATAACTAAATAATCGTAAAGCTCCTTGTCTAGCACCAAGCCGTATTTGATTACTTCAGCCATACCCTTCTTTATTTCCTCTAGAGGAAGTGTCTCAAGAAAGTCTATGTCGGAGATTATAAAGGATGGTTGGTAAAACGTTCCCAATACGTTCTTAACGTTCTCAAAATTAACACCGGTTTTACCTCCTATTGCAGCATCTACCATACCCAGCAACGTGGTTGGTATATTAATTAGGTTTAATCCCCTCATGTATATAGATGCTATGAAGCCTACTACGTCTGTTACTGTCCCTCCTCCTACTGCAATTACATAATCTCCTCTGTCGAATCCCTTCTCGAATAGTTCTCTTACTAATTTTAATGAGTATAATATATCTTTAGCTTCCTCACCGTCCTCCATGGGGAATTCGTAATAACTCTTCAAACTTTGTTTGATCTTGTCAACGTTTAGCTTTCTCGAGTAATATAACGCAACTTTCTTGTCTCCTATTATTTCGGAAAGAGATGAAACTGAACCCTTACCGATTATGACATGGGTAGTCGTGTTGCAAAAATCTTCACTTATTTTAATCATGCAGTTCTACCCAGAGCGTTAGATAACGCCTTAATTCTATTCATTAAGACCTCAAAGGATTCAGGGGTTAACTGTTGCTCTGAGTCACTAAAAGCTTTCTCGGGATGAGGATGGACTTCTATTAATAACATGTCTGCCCCAGCTGCAACTGCCGCTAATGCGAGGGAGTGAACCAGTTCTCTCTTCCCAGCAGGATGGCTGGGGTCAGCACATATAGGTAGATGGGTCTGTAATTTAGCTGCTACCATTCCACCTATGTCCATAGTAAATCTTGTGGCTTTTTCAAAAGTTCTGATCCCCCTCTCACAAAGAACGACGTTCCCATTTCCTTCCGAAAGTATGTATTCTGAAGTCAATATCCACTCTTCGACTGTGTTACCCATCCCTCTCTTAAGAAGAACTGGCAACCCAGATTGTCCAGCTACCTTTAGCAAGTCAAAGTTTTGGGCGTTTCTTGCCCCGATTTGAAGCATGTCGACGTATTTCTTGAACATATCTATTTGTCTGGTGTCCATTATTTCAGATACTATGGGTAAACCTACCTCGTCTCCTACTTTTCTTAATATCTGAAGACCCTTTTCACCGAGACCTTGGAAGGAGTAAGGGCTAGTCCTCGGTTTAAAGGCTCCTCCCCTAAGTATTGAGGCTCCGGCTCTCTTCACAGCTTTGGCTACGGTTAGTACTTGTTCTTCATCTTCTACAGCACAAGGACCTGCAGCTACTACAACCTTATTTCCTCCTATCTTTACTCCATTGACGTCAACTTCCGTTGGTTCTTTTTTCCACTCATTACTGGCTAATTGGAAAGGTCTCTTGGGCTTTACGGATACTTCTATAGACGGATCTTTGATATTTTCAACATACGCGTCGGGCCACGCTATTACTATTTTTTTCCCGTATAGATCAAGGAATTTATAAGAAGCTGATGACTCCTTTAACTTCTCGTTTAGTGTAGAATAATCTACTCCTTGTTTTAGGATAAATAACAATCTACTCACCTAGCTCGTCTTTAACTTGTTTTAGCTTCATAATCCCTATTTCTCTAGCCTTATAAGCATAAGGGTTACTCTTTTGTATTTCTATAATCACTGGGTATAACTCGCTCATCCTAGCGAGTATCTTTGATACTTCCCTAAAATTAGTTGTTTGTAATTCTTTCAGAAGGTTATCACTTATCTCAAGCTCCTTTTGAAGGCTCGGAATAGCCTTATTTAAACCCAAAATGAAAAAGTGGGTGAGGACTTGAATTATAGCCATAGCCTTCTCGTGTTCTTCAACTGTAGTGACTACAGGTTGAAGTCCTACGTCCCTCCAGAATTCTACTATTTCAGTTATGTCTCCTGAAGTAGCTGAGGGTATGATTGCAATCCTCTCACCAATAGGGTATAATATGGGTCCGAATAGCGGGTGGGTTGACACGAACTTAAAGCCGTTCTTTACGGACATTTCTTCGAGCTGTTTGAAAGTACTCACTTTAGAGGAAAATATATCCATGACGACCTTTCCTTGAGGTATTTTACTAAGGAGTGATGAAATGTAATCTACTGCGGAAGGAGAGAGGGCTAGAATTATGTATTCCCCCCAATTAAGTGCTTGTTCTGGTTCCATGAATACTGCGTTGAATTGTCTTGACAACGATTCAGCTTTTTTTGAATTCCTTCCCGTTATAACAACATTGTGACCGGCGAGGGTGAGAAGTGAAGTAAGTGAGCGTGACATCCCCCCGTATCCCACTATTACGACTTTCTTCTTTTTCCCGGGGGAAATTTGATAAAGTTTAGAATAAGAGAATAAAATAGGTAAAATAAGATTTACCATTGACTCTGGTATTCCCAAATACCTTGCCTTTTCGAGCCAATAAGTCTTAACATATTCCTCTCTTTTTGCGTCTGTAACTTCTCTACCTGTCCTCCTCTTAATTTCTCCTATCTTCGCAGAGACCTTAAGCCTTCTGTGTAATAACTCTAGTATCTGATTGTCAATATCTTCTATCTCCTTTCTCAGCTTTTCCAGCTCTGTGCTCATTCATTTCACTAGCTCCAGCACAGCGCTTATGACGGATTTATAATTGATTCCGTAGTAATCTAGGAGATCCCTTTGACTTCTCGCACTCCTGCCGAAAGTGGTGGCTCCTATAAACCTCATCTTAGTCGGATATCTTTTTGCTAACACTTCAGCTATAGCAGAACCTATACCACCATATATGCTATGTTCCTCTATTGTTACCACTCTTCCGGTTTTTCTCGCATAATATTCTATCGTATCTTCGTCTATCGGCTTTATAGAGAATAAGTTGATTACAGCAGCACTTATACCCATCTTTTCTAATTCTTCTGCAGCCTTTAATGCGTCCCATAGTACGACTCCAGCACCCATTATAGCTACATCATCTCCGTCTCTAAGCACGTATGCTTTACCGAGTTTGAAGTCGTAATCCACCCCTGTCGTTATTGATGGCGAGTATTCTCTGCCCACACGGTAGTAAAGTGGTCCCCTCAGTTCCTGAACGACTACGGGCAAACTTCTCTTTATATCCTCCGGATCTGCGGGTACTATCACCTTCATGTTCGGTAGAACTCTCATCAATGCTATGTCCTCTAAACTCTGGTGGCTCGATCCGTCACCGCTGTCACTATAACCTGCATGAGTTACAAGTATCTTTACGTCTAAGTTCATTCTGGCTACTGAGTTCCTAATTTGCTCCCACGCCCTCATCACGAACATGGAAAAGTTTACTATTAACGGTTTAAATCCTACTGCAGATAGACCCGCAGCAAAGTTAATCATGTCTTGCTCTGAAATACCTACGTTGAAATATCTATCAGGGAATTTCTCCCTGAAGTACATTGCCCTTGTAGAGTCCCCTACGTCAGCAGAAATTACTACAATATCCTTGTTCTTCTCTCCTAGCTCCGCTAATAACTTACCAAAAGTATCACGCATTGAGTAGGAACTTCCTTGCATCATCTGGGCTCGACCTCTGTCTCTTAGAGTTTTCGATGACTGGGAAACCTTTTCCTCTTACTGTCTTTGCAAATATAACTACTGGTGCTTTTATTTTAAGTGCCTCATCTATTGTGTTTATTATACTTACGAAGTCATGTCCGTCACAACTTAATGTCTTCCAACCGACAGCTTTCCAGACATCGGGTAAGAAGTCCTTAGGCTTTACATTACCCGTTGAATCGTCCAGCTGGAACCCGTTCATCTCTATGAAGGCAATTAAGTTGTCTAGCTTTCTCGTAACGGCATGTGTCATGGCTTCCCATATTTCACCTTCGTCTTGCTCACCATCGCCCATTATTACGAAAACTCTCCCAGTACCTCCCTTCATTTTAATTCCTTGGGCAACTCCTATTCCGAAGCTTAAGCCTTGACCTAAGCTACCGGTAGCCATGTCCACACCTGGTATGAAGATTTCTGGGTGTCCTTGTAGTAGTCCTGAGATATCTTGAATCTTCCATAACTCATCTTCGCTTATGTAGCCCTTTTCAGCTAATACTGCATATAATGCGGGAGCGGCATGTCCTTTACTTAATATTAACCAGTCTCGGTTAATTGGATCTTTCCCTTCCCTTAGATACCTGAAGAACAAGGTCGTTAATATTTCTATACTACTTAGTGAAGAACCAACATGGATTGTCTGGTCGTAAAATAGCATCCTTATTACATTCCTTCTAGCTCTTTCTGCTATTGACTTGAGCTTATTTAATTCCTCTAATGATATTGGAGTTCCATCACTTCCACCTTTTTCCATTGGTGCAAAACCAAGCCCCCATCACATCTTCCAAACACTTAATTATAAGCTTTGTTATACAAGATTGTGTGGAAAGATACTCAAGGCAGATACTAGTATTAGGCTTTGAAGTGCAGCAGAAGCTAGCTGGATTAAAGGTTACTATTGTTGGTTGTGGAGCGTTAGGCACGGCCTTAGCTGAACTCCTAACAAGGCTGGGAGTAGGTTATATTAAAATTATTGATGCAGATATAGTAGAAATCAGTAATCTTCATAGAACCAGACTTTTCACGGAAGAGGATGTAGGAAAACCTAAGGCTCTTGTATGCAAGGATAGATTAGCTAAAATAAATTCAGGTATAAAGATAGATGCAGTAATTGATGTTGTTGATCAAACCAACGTAGAGGAGTTAATAAAGGGTAGTGACTATGTATTTGATGCTCTGGACAGTTTATTCTACAGACTTGTCTTAAATGACGCATGCGTAAAGCTTGGGATCCCCTTAATTTACGGTGGAGTAATTGGAGAATACTCGTCAGTAAAATTAATAGTTCCCAAAGTCACATCTTGTTTGTCTTGCTTTATGAACTACGCAAATGAGGCGGATACAAACGCTTGTGAGACAATAGGCACTTTAAATACTGTTATCGATGTGACCGCAAGTCTGCAAGTTCAATTAATGCTGAAACATCTAATGGGTGAAATTGACGGAAATTTGTACTATCTGGACATGAAGAGCCTTAGACTAGATAGAATACGTATCGAAAGGAGCAGCCAATGTGAAGCTTGTTCAAAGGGCCAATATGTGTATCTTAACTCAAGGCTTGAAGTGAGCTGTGGTATAAAGAGACTAAGAACTTCCGAAGGATATATGTCTAAAAATCAGGGTGTAAAAACTGAGAAAGTGAAGGATGGATTTATTATTTGTTATCCTGACGGAAAATGTTTTAAAAAAGTTTCTCGCTAATGAAGGCGTGGATAAAAAATTAGTATTAGTCATACTTCTTCCAATCATAATCATAGGAGTATATTCTGAAATATTTAAGATTGACATTCTAAATATATTCTTGAAGTTGGATCCTTATTTCGTGATATTCTTCTTTGTAGCTTATCTCACCCAAATTTTAATAGTCTCTTTAAGGGACTCGAGGATAATAGGAATAGATTTCTATACCGCGTTTAAAGCAAGAATATTTGCAAACAGTGTAAGTCTTATAATTCCAGGAGCAATGGGTCCTGATCTAGCCAGAGCTGTAATTTATATCAGGAAAGGGGTAAGTATCGATATAGCGTTTTCCCTCTCTCTTTTAGAATCATTTTATGACGTGAATGTAATAGCGGTAATGTTCTTAGTATTTATCTGGTTTAAGTTCTCAGCTTTCGAGATAATTTTGGTTCTTACAGCATTGGGAAACGTTTTACTTTGGATCTTTGGGGTAGGATATATTTACGGTACATCGAACTATAACTTAAATAGAATAGAACAAAAGATATTTTCTATTAAATATCTTAAGCCCTTACAAGACGCTTACTTGAACGCTAAGGGTGAGATAAAAGAAAGGTTAAGCAACCCTTTCCTAACTATATTGTCGGTGTTTCTCACAGTTCTTAGCTATGTAGTACAATCCTTGCCTTTTTATCTGGTTTCAAGGTCATTAATAGAATCACTATTGATTAATACTACTTATCAAGTCGCTTTATTAGTACCGATACCTTCTGCGGCAGGGATATCTGAGCTTGCATTAACCGCAATAGTTCCTCCTCTCTTAGTTCTCCAGATAAGAGTTCTTGAGCTACTATCATATTCTTTAGGCTTTGTTTATGTTAGGGAAATTAGTATTGAAGAGATCAGAAAAGAGGTGAAGGAAGTTTGGAAAACTATCTAAAAGAGCCTAGTCCAGATAAACAAATAACGAGCGAAATCATAGCGTCAAAGGTAAGGTGTATTAAAGCTCCTTATAACCCAGACGCCATAATATTCTCGTTTTTAATTAGTAAGTATGCAAATAGCGAAGGTGATGAGTTTGCTCTAAGTCTCAGGGGAGAATGCCCTATAAAATTAGAAATTGTCCCTTCTGGTAGAGTTATTACTATTTTCGACAAGCAGTATAACATAGGACAAACTTCATTTTCGTCATTGTTTCCCATATCAGTAGATGACTTAATTCCAATACTTGCTGGTATGTTCTCGTCATTAGTCTTAGAAAGAAGACCTTTGACGGAATATGAACGTAACGTATTATCACAAATGGAAAATTTAGGAGTTTCAGTAGAGAAAAATATTAAGATACCTAACTATAAACACTTGCCATTATTTTCATCTTTAACAATGTCCATAGATCCGTATATACCGGATATGACTGGGAATAGAGAAGATACAATAAAGGCGTTAGACGAACTTGGAATCGAAGCTACGGATAAACTGGAGGATCTAGATGAGGCGAAACTGAACACACTTATGATGAGAATAGCTTCGAGTGTTATGAAGGTTAATCCAAAATTCGATAGAACAGACCTGATAACCGATAGAGTTTACTATATGGAGTACGATACTTTAGAATTGGCCTTTACGACCTTGTACTTTTTAGACGTTAGAGGGATTGGAGACCTATTTCAACTCGTTTATACACCGAACTATGCCGAGACTTTAATAACTAAGTTCAGGGACGACATGGCCAAGGGTTTTAAAATAAACGGATTAACCGAGACCACACAGTATTACGTTGTGGATTCAACACTGAGGTCGCCGATACTACTTCAACTAATATTCATACAACAAGGCCGTGTCAGAAGAGATAAACCAATACTTATAAAGACTCAAGAGGGCTTATTTACAAGCAGATATTTCTACGTTAATTCCGGAAAAGAAGGGTTGATAAGAGTTGAAGATAAGTATAACTCTAAGGATTAGGACTTCGCAGCCTAATAATGTGGCAAAAATAGTTAATGTGGACAACATAAATATTCCCAGAGGGATGGAAATAGAAGTGGAGCCAACAGATGATGACTTAATCGTTATTGTGTCAATGAATATAGAGAAACCTAGTGACATCTTGACGTTAAAGAACACGGCTGACGAAATTATACAGCAGATAAACTTGATAGAGAAGACCCTAAATAAGGTAAGGTAAACATTCAAGGGAAAGTTTTAAATTAGTAGTAGACAGTGTGTAATTATGCCACTAAGACCTGGAAGATGTTACAGGCACTTCTCCGGCCCAGCTTATACGAGAAAGGAGTACATACCTGGAGTACCAATGCCTAAAATAACAAAATTCACTATGGGTAATCCCAATAATGATTACGATTACGAACTAAGACTAGTCAGTAGTGAGATAGGGCAAATAAGGCATAACGCTTTAGAAGCTGCACGTGTATTAGCGTTAAAGTATTTAACGAAGAAATTAGCCTCAGAAACGAACTTCTATTTAGTTGTTACTAAGTATCCCCACCATGTTTTAAGGGAAAACAAAATGATGGCCTTTGCAGGAGCGGACAGATTGCAGGACGGTATGAGGCTTTCATTCGGAAAGCCCATAGGTACAGCAGCTAGAATAGAAAGGTTAGGAGACCTCATAATGTTCGTAAAAGTTAAGAAGGAACACGTAGAGATAGCAAAACAAGCATTAAAGATGGCACAGTCCAAAATATCCATTAGGACTAAGATCGAGGTCGTGCCGTTAAAGAAAGAGGCACCAGCACAGTGAATTATGACTTTGAGATAGAGAAAACTGTAAACGAAATAAAGAATAGAGGAGCAAAAAGAGTTCTTCTTCAGTTTCCGGAGGGCTTAAAACCTTTTTCATTACAAGTGGTTGAACAGCTAAAAGAAAAATTACCGAATATAGAATTTCTCATATCTACTGAACCCAGTTGGGGAGCATGTGATATAGCCGAAGACGAGGCTACTACGCTTAAAGTAGATCTAATAATTCACTATGGTCATACACCATATACTTGGTATTACCCTAAGTTCCCTACCGTGTTCATCGAAGTCAGAAGTAATCTTTATATAAGTGACCAACAAATAGCGAACTTAAAGTCCCTTCTTGAAGAAAAATATAAAGCGAGAAGAGTCTCTATAACTTCGACCATACAACATGTACACTTGATCAAGCAACTGGCTACAAAACTTCAGGGATTTGATGTGCTTGTAGGAAAACCCTCTTCTCCTTTTATGTATGACGGGCAAATACTGGGCTGTGATTATAAATCGGCTTTGAATGTAGAGGCTGACGTATATCTCAACATCTCAGGAGGTCTATTTCACGCTTTAGGCGTAGGTCTTGCTACTGGAAAGCCTGTAATTAAGGTTGATCCTTATACCGGAAGAAATGAGGACTTAACTAGTGAAGTTTATAAAATCCTTAAGGTCAGATACGGAAAGATAATGAAAGCATTAGATGCAAAGACGTGGGTTATAATTCAGGGAGTGAAAACCGGTCAGAACAGACCTCTGATGGTTAAGTACTTTGAGAAGAAACTAAAAGAAAGAGGATATAAGGTATTCGTAATCACAAATAGGTCTTTGAGTAAGGACACCCTGAGAAACATAGACAATGATGAGGTCGACACGTTTGTCGTAACTTCTTGTCCTAGACTTCCTATCGACGATTTGTACGATTATGAGAAACCGGTTTTAACTCCGGGGGAAGCGAAAATGATTATATCTGGTAATTTAGATAAATATATATTCCCTTGGTGATGTGAGTGTTGAGAAAGCAAGGAGAATTATTGTTACCGGGAGACGAGTTAAATGTATTGGAAGAATTCGTCCCAGGCGAGGGGACTTACGACAAGGACGGAAAGGTCTACTCCAGTGTTGTTGGGAAAGCGTTTTACGATATGATAAATAGAAAGGTAAATTCGATTACCTTTAAGAGACCTGGAATTGTAATGATAAAAAAGGCTAAGTATGTGCTGGGAATTGTAGTTGGGCTTAAGGAAGACTCAGCCCTAGTAAACATTTACAGTATTGAGGACAAACAGACAGAGTCTATTACAGGTTACCTACATATTTCTCAGATAACTAACAAGTACTTAAACTCGATATCCGAAGCTGTTAAGGTCGGAGATATAATAAGGGCTAAGCCTTTGAACTCCACGATCCCTATAGCGTTAACTCTAAAACAGAGGGATCTGGGTGTTGTTTACGCTAAATGCTCGATATGCGGTACTAAAATGACTAAACATGACGAAGAACATTTAAGGTGCCCCAACTGTGGTAATATTGAGTCTAGGAAAATAGCTCTACTTCAGGTGAAGAAAGGTGGAAGTTAAGATCCTTAAGGAAACGGATGAGTATTTAGAAGTACAAATAGACGGTGAGGATCACACTTTGGGCAACCTACTAAAGGGTATGCTCTTAATGGTACCGGGAGTAAAGTTCGCCTCTTATACACAACCTCACCCTCTGATAGACAGTATAATAATAAAGACAATGACAGACGGAACTATAAAGCCAAGGGAGGCTTTGAAGAAGGCTATTGAACTCGCCGAGAGTTATGCTGACAAGTTCATTGAAGAGGTTAAGAGTATTGAAAAAGGAAACTAGAAAAGCGGTTGTCTCGTCTTATCATGACAAGTTGTATATTGTATGTGTATTTAGAGGTTTTTTCTAGAAAAAATATTTTTCGGAGAAAGTAAAGAAGAGGTTATTAGCTCCTTTAATTCATCAAGTGTTAAGGAGGAAGTTAAAACCTTTGTCGACAGCGGAGAAGAAGTCGAAATTTGTAACTCTTTGGCTGAGCAAATTGGAAGAAAATTAAATAAACTATGGTGTAAGTAGGTATTTCTATTGGTGAATTATGAAGTTCTGTCCCAAATGTGGCTCCATTATGGTTCCTAAGAAAGATGGAGGAAAAACACTTTACAGATGTCCTAAGTGTGGTTATGAGGAAGTGGCAGGGCAACAATCAGTTAAGATAACCACGACGGTTAAGCACTCTATTAAAGAGAAAACGTTGGTCTTGGAGAGCGACGTTCCTCCTACTGGTGCACAAATAACTAAGGGCATTTCTTGCCCTGCTTGTGGTAATGACGAGGCTTATTTCTGGATTTTACAGACGAGAAGGGCTGACGAGCCTCCTACGAGATTTTACAAGTGTACCAAGTGTGGAAAAGTATGGCGTGAATACGAGTGAATTAACTACTGTGAATTGACACTCTAAGTTGATGACTTCTAGGGAATTCCTCATCGAAAATTCTCTTTAACAAGTTTTTCAGGTCTTTCTCCGATACATTTTCGTAAGTCATCTTCTTAAATCCGCTTTCTACTATATTGAACGAGTCTTCTCTGATCTTTGTGATTTCTACCCAACGGTCTCCTTTAAAGCTTTCGATTCTCATTACTTTACCTATTTCTAGTTTAATGACTTGACCGAAAACCAATTTATCTGCTGATTTTGTTGAAATCCATGGCATGTGGTAAATATTCGATAAAAAGAATAATAAATGAACGGTAAGAATATTACTGATACTAATTATTACTAAAGGCTTAAATCGAGAGAGTTCAACTTGTTTTCGTTGACTAGTGATGGACGTTTTTAATTTGTACCATATAATATACCGAAAAACCTTTAAGTTATGTGAGACTCATGATTTATGAACTTGGACCCGTAGCTCAGCCAGGATAGAGCGCCGGCCTTCTATGGGGCCGGTAAGAGAGCCGGTGGTCCCGGGTTCAAATCCCGGCGGGTCCGCTATATCTCTCTATTTTAAACCGCATAATATGAACGTTTTTACCGACTAAGTATTGCGTAAATGTAAACGTTTAATAGAGTTAAATTAATTTTAGGAATATAAATACATACCCATTATTTTTTATTTAAGAATAGACATATAGTTTATAAAATTCTTAAAAGAATTATTTTCACTATATCAATTAATAATATGGTCAAAAGAATTGAATTTTGGTAAAAACTTAAAAGGAAACTCTATCAGAATACTAATCGTAATGTTTCACATTTGGATAGTTAACATTGGTATTGTAATTATATCGCTGATTTTAGCATTACTGGTATCGTATGAGTTAGTATCTACTAGAAGTGCTGTAAGGAGCAAACTTACAGCAGTTCTTTTAGGATTAGGCATTATTCTGGTTATTCAGCAAATCTTACTTTTAGGCTCATTCATGATGTGGTCTTCGGATTCAAATCCTATTTACGTTTACCCTTCACTGGGGATAGCAATTCTGAGCTTAATAGGTCTAATTATGATATATATCATAGTAAAAATATGATTTTTTCTTTAAACTCTTTTTCCTCCTAAATCGGCAAACCTATTATTAAACTAATTACATACCCGGCTAATATGAAAGGAATGACTGGGACTCCCCAAATTACCCAAATTTCGTCATCTTCTTTAATTATTCCCTTATTCACATATTCCTGAAATTTCTTCCTCCACTCTGCATCGTCTTCATCTACAGAAAAAGTTGTCCTCAATGAGACATTACCTTTTTCATCGATCTGTGTTAGGGGGAAAAGAAACTTAGAATTGAGAAAATCCTTAACTTTAATCCTCTTTCCAGATATCATCAAGCTAAGTTTGGTGGTAAATGGTAGGTCTCCATTTATATGACCGAGATTTCTGATCACGTTACCTAAGGCTGTTATTCCTATCAAGAGTGAGGCGTAGAGAAGGATTACTAAAGGTTCTATTCCCTCTTCTGAGAGTTTCGGAAAGAAAAAGGGATAGACTACGGCGTTACTTAAGGAAAGTATAACTGATAAGAAAAGATCAGCTCCTCCCATTAATGCCAGTCTGTAAAACACGTAAATCATAACGTTAGTGGTTATGACAGAGTATAAGTAGAGAAAGGGTATAACTAACTTATAATCGAAATATAAGAATAGTATTAACGGCGAGTAAATTAGCCAAACCTTGAGGTCTACCTCCCTGGTCTTGATGTCTAGAATCGATGTATGAATTAGCATTACCAGCGTTGACACTACTTGTATTAAGTATATTATATTCACGGCAGGAAGCCCTCCTCACACAGCCCTCTGCGAGGCAGTCAGAGGGCTAGATACCCCATCTGATTACATATAATAATCCCTCTATTTAACTCTAATCCGAATGCACAGACGTCAGATATCGTTAATTTTATTCACTCTAAAATTTTATATCACTTAAACTCTTTATACCTAAATAGCCATGTTTGAATTAAGTAAGGAATTAGAAGAGTATAGGTATAAAATTAGAGAATATGCTCAGAAAACTGTTAGAGAATATGCTAAATATATGGACGACACCAACGAAGGCGGAGACAAAATACTGAAGGATTTAGCTGAAATGAACTTACTAGGCATGAAGGAGCCCACAAAGTATGGCGGTCTCGGTCTTGGGGAAGTAGCATTCGCAATAGCTACGGAGGAATTAGGAGCTGAGAGCGGAGGTGCTTCCCACTCTCTACATACACAACACAACGCTTTACAACTCTTGATTTCAGTAGGAGGGGATTCAGCTCAAGAATGGATAGAGAAAGGAATAAAGGCAAAGGAGATATACGCCGTAGCATTAACAGAACCACAAGCCGGTTCTGATCTAGGTGCATTACAAACAACGGCGAAGCCTGATGGAGATGAGCTTGTCCTTAACGGCGAGAAAATATTCACTAGTGCCGCATCGTTCTCTACAAAGATGGTAGTATTAGCTAGGACTAGCGGAAACCCTGGAGACAGACAAGGAATATCCTTACTTCTTGTAGACTCCAAATTGCCCGGTGTTGAAATTCATAAGCTCGACCTAATGGGTATCAGAGGTGCTGGTGTGTCATATGTCAAGTTCAACAACGTTAGGATTCCGAAAGACAGTATAATAGGAAAAGAAGGCGATGCGTATAGAGGAGCCTTAAAGGCTTTGATGATCGGAAGAAATGGATATGCAGGAATTGCTGTGGGAATTGCAAGAGGAGCTTTAGATGAGGCAATCCAGAGGGCTCAGACCAGAAAGCAGTTCGGAAAGCCAATAATAGAGCAGGAGTGGATAGGCTTTAACCTAGCCGATGCTTACATAAAAGTTGAGGCTGCAAGGCTTCTAACCTGGAGAGCTGCCTCAATGTTTGATAAAGGATTAGAGGCACTTACAGAGGCTTCAATGGCTAAGTATTACGCTGCAGTAACTGCCACGGAGGTGACGAGACTAGCCCTTCATATATTTGGCGGTCACGGTCTTAATAGAGGGTCTAAAGTGGAGAGATTATATAGAGATGCTAAAATCATGGAGATCGCAGAAGGTACTAATGAGATGCAGCTGGTAGCTGTATCAAGGCTGTTCCAGCCAAAGAAATAAACAAGTAGAGGACTGTGAAATTAACCAAGAGCACCGGAGTCGCGTATTTCATAAATTCAAAGAAATTGAAACTTTTTCCTCCTCTTATTTCTGACGCTTCTGATATAATCACGTTAC
>NZ_JBBHKR010000066.1:0-2987 GCF_037389425.1 Stygiolobus sp. CP850M | reverse complement strand
GTGTATACTGATATAAAGGATCAATTTAGACCGCTGGATATAGCAAAGAGAGATTATGAAATAGCGGATTTAGTAGTTATAGGTAAAACAACACTAAATGGCAAATATTCTGTAATACGATGCAATAGGAATCCCGCACTGGTACCCAGAGATGATAGAGCGAGAGTGGGAGCAGGGGACATAATAAGGGTTAATGTGTACTGTGATAACATAACATCGAAACCTATCTGTTTAGAAGTATTAAAGGATCCAGACTACGATGTTGTAAACGGCAATAACGTGGGCGACTTCTTTAAGGAAATTGAATGTCCTAAACTTTAAGTTAAATAGATTACTCATATACTCTTAACTATTGTTAAGCTTCTTAACTAAAACATTTCCAAACCTGAAAATGATCTAAGGATATCTTGTAAGCTCTTATTTTTAGAAGTACAGGACACCACATCCTTTCGAAAATCCTCCAATTCATAGTGTATTATTACAGAGTTTAATGCATCGACTAAAGATGATATTACGCGTTTTTTCTCTATATCAGATTCGCGGAAGGCCTCCTCTATGTGATCGAGTAAAAATATTGCTGTTTCATCATCGGGTTTAGCTATTTGTTTAATTTTCATTTTTATTTCTTCGAATTTTTTATTATTACTTATCATCTGGCTCAAGCTTACTGGTTCATTAGTAATTGGATCTATAATAGCTGAAGCGTTAAACCTCTCTTGGATTAATTTATAATAACTGGCACCTTCTAACTTTCTCCTACTTTGCCTGAACCTAGTATTATAACTTAGTATTCCGCTGAAAAAATACCTTAACAACGTAGTAGACTCTATCACGTATTGTCTCGACCTTACTATTACCTTGAAACTTTTAGGCAAATCTACGAAAATGGGCAATTTATTATTTCCTTCAACAATTGAATACAGTGTTTTTACATTACTATGAATTTTGTTATATGAGTCAATATTTTTCTTATCAAATCTAATTATTATACCTGAAATCTCATTAACTTTATGGATAAGCTCTTTAGTAACGCTTGCACTATCAATACCTACCACGGGAAACACGCTTTGATCCTTATAGTCTTTCACGACATTTTTGACGATATTAATAGCTTTTTCTCTTGAAAGATCCTTTATAGGTACAGCCAAAATACTGGTTTTATAATCGTATTGGTACTGTACTGAGTCCTTAATAGCATCTACCTTAGTATCCTCGGTGTTTTCGGGTATGGAAGGGATATATATGAAGATCTTATTGTTAGATGACAATAGGTTTCGCAATTTAGTTAGCTCAGAATCTAAATCTGGTATATAACTCTTCTTGAAGGGAGAACTACATATGAAGGCATAATCGGGTAAGTAAATGTTTGAGGCTGAATATTGCTTTGCTATCAACTCTGCCTTAGTAAGTGCTTTTATTGGTGTAGTGAATTTGGAACCCTCAACTTCAATTTGATAAAAAACAACCTTATGACCATAAACAGATTGTTCTGAATATGATGTTATCCTCATCCCTTCCCTCTGCCCCACTTAATATCCTTATATTTTGCTCTTATTTTGGATTTCTCCTTCATTTCAGGGAAGTTAGTGTACACATAATGTAATATTCCATCTACTGTGTACTGATCTATGCTCTGTCTAAACGTAATAAGGTCTCGCAAGTCTTTTTCTTTAATCTTTTCTTTAATTAATAATATTGCCTCATTTTTTCCTTTTTCTGTTAGCTTGAACTCCTCAGTCTCCTTGCCATATTCCCCTTTTGCTTCGATAAAACCAGACCACCACAAGTTATCCAGAACTCTAGCTAGGACAAAACTATACGGCCCATAACTATAGGGAATAAAATGAGGATCCTGAACCTTATATCCTCTTTTCTCTAGTTCTTTTAAGAACAGGAAGAGTCCTTTCTGGTATTTTATTCTACTTTGAATAGGCTTCTCTGGCTCTAGACCAAAGAAGATTAACACAAATTCATGTAGATAAATGTCATAAGTATCGAATTCTTTCCCCTCCGCTTCATCCAACGTGTAAAACTCAGTCCCATCAGATAGCTTTCTCATTTTCCTCACCTACGACTGGAGTTATTTGGTAACATCTATAACATTTTGTCTTTCTGTCTCGATAACATGAAATGAAATATCTCTTTCCTTTATATTCGATGATATAATCGTATATCAATATACTACGTTTAAGCAAGCCTGGAATTATGCCTTTAATACTATCTTTCCTAAACCTCTTTGTAAAACCTATAAAATGTCTTTTTAAAAAGTCACGATAACGAGAAATGCCAAACTTACCTATAAGGAACTCAAAAACATTTTTCTCTAACTCCATATTGTTGAGCAAATAGTCTAGATTTGGACTCTCTAACCAGAACCACTTCCCGCATGTACCACAATGAAGAGGGAGAATCCTCACAGGTCTACTAAAAGTTACTCCTCCTAGTGGCGAATTAATTTGTGTAATAGCTAATGAATTCATATTAGACCCACAGTAAGGACACTGGATAGTTGACATCTATTAGCAACCTCTTTATTCAGTATTGAAACAAGGTACTCAGTAACCGAATGTAAGCAAATGCCATTGTCACATATTAAACGCCTAAAGTAATGCATTATTACTACCTAAATTATATATTTTCGTATTATCTTAAATGTATTGATTACCATTTTGTGCTATATTTATATAAAAACTGTACAAATATAGATTTTAGGGAAATAATTTAACATTAATACTACTACTGGAAGTTTTGATAATGAAAAACAGAAGAGTGAAAGCTTAAGGCCCAGGGTACCAGTGAAGTGCATAAAGCCTTAAAATTTTTTCTTAAGGAGTTTAAGAGGAAGTTAACAAAAGTCGACTTCCTCTTCGTCTTCATTCTTGTAACCTACTTAAAACCTTGTCTCTAATTATGGAATATTTAGCGTATTCCGGGTATTTCTTGTAGACGTAGTTTAGGATCTCAGTCCTACTCTTCCTAACCCATTC
>NZ_JBBHKR010000065.1:0-13584 GCF_037389425.1 Stygiolobus sp. CP850M | reverse complement strand
TCCAGATTGTATATAGCTCTGGTTCAAATGGTTTATCAAGTACTGCGGCGTCTCATTTTGTATTAAAGACGGGTTTATTAAATAACCTATCAATATATATGTCCCCTTATTCCCTGAAATTATAACGGTCGAAGGTATATGTGGAGGGTTGCCCATATACGCAGCAGATTGGAAGAATCCACCTTGCGCCCACTTGTCCACTACGTATTCCTTAACTATTCGGTAATATTGAGGTAAATATTGCTGTATCTGAGATAATCCGTATTGAACGTAGTTACTTACTTGTAGACCAGTTGCCGTAGCATTAAGGTAACGGTTATAAAGATAAAGGAACTTGAAGTGAACAGAGGAGTTTGGCTGAAAACTTAGAAAAATAAGAGATGGAGTATCAGGGTATATGTCGTTAGGGTCTGAATAAGAGAAGTTGTATAAGACTTTACCGTAATGGGAAATAAATGCATACAATACCCAACTATCTGCCGCCCCATAGGGACAGCCGTACCACGAAATAAAGACAATACATACTAAGGCTTGGTTAGCTAAATCTACATCACTAACTTTGATAAATGTGTCTAAAGGTATTTCAAATGGGTAAAGTAAGTAGGGAAGCAATAAAAATATTACAAAAATTAAAACTATTGAAAGAACAATTAACCTTCTATTCACTTTCACCAAACCTAATACCTTTTTTATAATAAATTTTTACTTCTTTTTACGTTAAACCTTTTACTCAGCCTCTCAAATATCATGAATAATACATGTCTGAGGAACTTTGCAAACGATTAATTTCAACAAAAAATGCTTGCTGGCTCCTTATTTCTGCTCAATCTTGCTCAATCTTTCACATTTATTTCTATACTCGCAATACGAACATTGCCATAGCATCTCTGGGTTATTCTTAGCCTCAGGAGGTGGGAGTTCTCTCTTTGTCAAATACTCATGAAGGAGTTCTACTCTCTTTATAGAATCATTAAATAACTCGGGATCAAAGTTAACTTCAAATTCCTCCATTTCAAAATTGCTTCTATCTATGTAGAGAAGGATACCTTTGGCTCCAGGATACGCCTTCAAATATAAGTTTAATTGAGCTTTATGTTCTATTTTTGGAATAAAATTCCTTTGTCTCTTAGTCTCCAGGTCGTCGATGGTCTTTATCTCGACGATGTAACGCGTCTTTCCTACTGTGATAATAATTATATCGTCAGCGCGGCCCGAGATAACTATATCGTGCCTAGCCGGATGAGGGATCCTTATAGGAACCTCTGACATGACCCTTATAGATTCTTCCTTCTTCAAAATGTCTGCTATGAACTCATGAATTATCGTACCTAGGGTTACAGTTCTTAAACTCTCAAGTGGCATGGGAATCGGAGAAACCCTCATTAGATACTGTTTCCTTAAGCACTGCCAAATCTGGGAAGGCCAATACTCGCCGTCATAATAATCTGGTAACTCATACCTCGCTAAATGTTTACCAATTATCTCTTTCACTACCATTAAATAGATGAAGGATATACTACATTTATTTCTTTTTCGACTCGTTACAATAATTCAAGTTATTAATTTTTATTCTAAAAAGTTAGATGTAGAAAATAAATTATTTAAAGCAAACTTAATTAGTTGACCTAACGACTAGATCGGTTTGAATTAGCGTGTTTCTTGAGTAATATAATACAACTAGAAACTATCTTTCTATCTTTTTCAGTTTTCATATCGACTTAAAACCTTTTATTTACACCATCACTACATGAAACAATGCTCGGTAAAATCGGAAAGAAAATTTTTGACGAGGTAATTTATCCGCATCTTGGTGAAAGACACAAAGAAGTAATAATACCGCCTATGAATGGTGTCGATACTGGAGCAATTGAACTTGAAGGTAATAAGATTATGGTGGTAAAGACTGATCCAGTTTTTATCGTACCACAATTTGGTTTCAGAAAGGCTGCATGGTTTGCCGTTCACATTCTAGCGAGTGATGTTATGACTTCGGGTATTCCTCCTAAATATGCTATGATTGACCTTAACTTACCTCCTTCTATGACAGATGACGAACTGAAGGATATGTGGATCGGAATTCATGAGGCGTTAAAAGAGATAGGTGTGATGGTTGTAGCGGGACATACGGGAAGATACGAAGGAGTGTCCTACCCTATGCTAGGCGGTTTCACTATGATAGGGATTGGAGACAAAGAGAAGCTAGGAATGCCATCAAAAGTGAAAGAAGGCGATTTGATTATAGTGACAAAAGGTCCCGCCATTGAAGCTACCGGTCTCTTAGCTAACCTATACCCAGAGTATTTTAGGCAAAGGTTACCTCTGGAGCTCTTTAAAGAAGCCCTAGATATGTATTGGCAAATGTCTTGTTGGAAGGACGGACTAATTGCAAGTAAAATAGGGATTCACTTGATGCACGACGCGACAGAAGGAGGTCTATGGAACGCCCTGGTTGAAGTTTCCGAGGTAACTGGGAAAAAGCTGGTAATATTTGAGGATAGACTGTTCATTAACCGTGCTGTCAAAGCTGTTACCTCTTTAGTGGGTATAGACCCTTTCATCTCAATTAGCGAGGGCACGATGATAATAATAACTGACAAGGTGAAAGTAAAGGATGCATTAATTAAAGAAGGCATACAAGCTGAAATAGTTGGAAGAGTGGAGAAAGGTGAAGGGGTGTACGTAGGTCAAAAGAGGATAGAGAAACCTTCAGAAGACCCCTTTTGGGAGGCTTTCTTTAGACTTCAAAAACAATCAGTATAACACTAGGGGGCTAACTCTCTTTTATTTTAACAGTGTTATACATAGCACCCTAAGGACTACATAACTTCCTGATTTAAGTTTTGTAGATTATTTATAATTATGATTCCAGTTAGCGTGATGACAACTGGTTTAGGCACTGTCTCCTTTAATGTTAAAGGGGTATATAATAAAGAAAATCTTAGTAAATTTAGCGAAGTATCGCGACCTGTTGTGACATGGAACTTGACGTATAAATGCAACTTAAAATGCATTCATTGCTATATTGACGCCTCAAATGATAAACAAGACGCTTTAAGTACTGAGGAAGCTTTGAATTTGATAGACCAGTTTGCTGAGCTAAAAATCCCTCTGATAATATTGAGTGGTGGAGAACCGTTAATGCGGAGGGATTTCTTTAAACTAGCTTCATACGCTAGAGCGAAGGGATTGAAGTTAGCCCTTTCCAGTAACGGTACGCTAATCACCAAAGATGTTGCCAGAAAGTTGAAAGAACTGAATTTTTCTTACATAGGAATAAGCCTTGACAGTGATAGTGCAGAATTTCATGATAAATTTAGGGGAGTTGAAGGAGCCTTTAACATGACAATAAACGGCATTAAAAACTCTGTGGAAGCTGGTCTTAACGTAGGTTTAAGGTTTACAATTTCCTCGTTAAATATACATAGATTAGATGGTTACATTGAACTTGCACTGAAGCTCGGAGTAAAGAGAATTACATTTTACCACTTATCAGCAAGCGGTCGCGGAAAGGGATTAGACAATTTAATGTATACACCAGAACAATATGAGAAGTTCATTAACAAACTTATTGACTACTCGTTCAAGCTTAAAGGCATTATAGAGATAGAGACTACATTAGCACCTTTCGACGGGATTTTCGTCGCAAAGAAGTTGGCTAGAAATGAAGAGGAGTTTCAGCAATACCTAAAGTTCGTAGAAAATTCAGGTGGGTGTGGTAGAAAGATGATATCGATATATCCAAATGGAGACGTTTATCCCTGCCAGTTTATTGATTTCGTAAAATTGGGAAACGTTAAGACTCAAAGGCTTAGTGAAATAATAGCTTCTATTCCTGACGTGTTCATTAATACCGAAAAATATCTCAAGGAAGGAAAATGCGCTGAGTGTGAATTTAAGAAATATTGTAAAGGTGGAGATAGGGCAAGAGCCTATTATTGGTATGGAAATATTTTCGGGAGTGACCCATTATGCCCTTTGAAAAGTCTCCGCATTTAATTTTCTGGGAAGTAACTAAAGCTTGTCCATTAACATGCAAACACTGTAGAGCTAACTCAATTAGTTCCCCTTTACCTGACGAGTTGAGCACAGAAGAAGGGAAGAAACTACTAGAGGAGATTGCTGAGTTTGGTAAAGTAGTTATTGTATTTACGGGAGGTGACCCATTATTACGGAAAGATATATTCGAACTTCTAACCTACGCCAAATCTTTAGGGCTAGTTACCTCAATAGCACCTGCCCCCTCCCACCTCTTAAGCTCTGAGACAATAGAGAAGCTGAGAGGTATACTATCATACATGTCCATAAGCCTTGATGGTGCACAACCACAAACTCACGACTGGCTGAGAGGTTTAGGGAGTTATAAATATGCAATCAAGGGAATTGAGACAGCCTTGAGATACGGAATTAATATTCAAGTGAATACGTTAGTTTGGAAAAGGAATTATGAGGAATTACCCGAGATCGTGAAGTTATTAAAAGATTTAGGAGTTAAAGTGTGGGAAGTGTTCTTTCTTATTCCAGTAGGGAGAGGGACGGCAGAGCTAGATATACCACGCGAACGTTATAGAGAAGTAATTGAATTCCTTGTGGAAGTAACTAGATATGACCTTGTTGTAAGGACAGTGGAGGCACCATTCTTTAGGAGAGCTAAATTAGAATACTCAGAAGATATTACAACTATGAATCCTTTGATAATAAAGTTGAGAAAAATGCTCGGTGAACCTATGAAAGGTGTTGACAAAAGTTTGATTCCAACTAGAGACGGAAGCGGAGTGCTATTTATCGCATATAATGGTGACATATACCCTAGCGGATTTTTACCGATAAGGTTAGGTAATGTGAGAACTGATAATATTGTAAAGATTTACAGAGAATCAGAACTATTAAATATGATCAAATCAGGAAAACTTAAGGGAAAATGCGGAACTTGTAACTACAATGGGATATGCGGAGGTAGTAGGGCTAGGGCATATGCAGTATATAAAGACCCATTAGCTGAGGATCCTGCATGTTATTACTAAACTAATGGTGACGGTGCTCGTCATGAGTAGGCTTATCAGTCTCTGGCAACTCTCCCTTCAGCAGCCTTTCAAGTGCTTCCTCGACCTTAAGACCTGGAGCTAAATATATTTTTGCCTTTCCTTTTAACAATCTGACGCCAGGAGGGCCTATTTCAGCAACAACAACAGCATTGATACCTTTATCTAAAGCAGATTTTAACATATGCAATCCGCGAGCTGCCGTAGCCCTTAAGGCTGGATTCTCATACTTTTCAACTAACGTAAACTTGCCTCCTTCAAGTTGATAGATCATAACCTCTAATCCTTCACCGGGCCCATCCACGAATCCGTTTGTAACGGGTATTGCTACTTTCATTAATATCAATTTCGATATTGGTAGAAAAACTTAAAAAAGTAACTATTGAAGTTAGTAGGGAAAATCAAATAAAAACTTAGAATAATACTGATTGATAGTCTTGCTCTATTTTAACATTTATTACGTTTATCTTATTTGGATTAGCGTTGAATATTGCGTCCTTTAGATCTGTAATTCCAACAACTGTAATCGCCTTAAGCGATCTTTCCAGTATCTCGTCATAGTTTTCATTACGAGGCGTTTTAGAAATTGTAGGTATGTCGGAAGAAGTAACATCGAGAGTCGTTGAACCGTTGTCGTTCATAACTAGTAATATTCCTCTTGCCTTATTCAATCTAGAACTTAATACACCTAGATTTGATATTACACCTTCAATATCGGTCACGGCAATCGTATTAGGATCGTTAGAACGAATTATACCTCCTACTGCTATATTACGTTCTAATAGTGACTCGCTCGTTATCCATGTGTAAGGTTTCTCTATAGGTAACCTTACGAAGTCTAGTGTGGGAGCTGATAAGTCTACAAAAACTTTTGAGAACTGATATTGTTGTACAACTCTTACTACGTCATAAGGCCATAAACCGCCATGAGAGTTTAAGATATGAATCTTCCTATAGGTCTTAATCTTCTCTCTTGATCCCCTCTTAACTGCCTCTTTAACCTTAGCTTTTATTAATGTAAGAAGTTCCTTAAGGAATAGACCCGTATCTGCGACAAGAGGAACATGAGCCATGAAAACTTTACCGATATCTTCACCATCTATATTATTATGTACTAGGTAGCCTTTAACCTTCATAGACCAGCCTGCTGTAGCTAATTGTGTGAACCTAGTACCTAGTGCTAATATTACGTCTGCCTCCTCTAATAGCTTAGCTCCTTCACTGGTCGCGAAAAGACCTAATCCTTCCCCTGCATATAAGGGGTGAGAAGCCGGAATAGCCCCCTTAGACCTAAACGTTGTGATAACCGGGATATCTAATAATTCCGCTAACTCTAGGAGTTCTTTTGTAGCTCCTGCAGCAAGCACTCCGTAACCGGCTATAATTACTGGGGTCTTAGAGTTTCCTAATAATTCACTTATCTTGGCTACTGTGTTTTTATCCGGAGTTCTCTTCTCGGGCTTCTGCTCAGCTGGCGATAATGGATAGGCCTTAAGCCTAAAGAGATCTTCAGCTATTTCTATGTATACTGGCCTATTCCTATTGCTTAGGGCTTCTTTATACCCCTTTTCTACAGTTACTGTTATTTCTTCAATACTTATAACCCTCTCTCGTAACTTAGTAATGGGTGCTATGGCTGATGATACGTCATCAGGTGTTCTCAGTTCTCCTATCCTACTCCTACCCGTGTCTCTGTAAGACCTTACGGTAGATATTATAAGTAGGGGCTGAGAGTCCACGAAAGCTTGAGCTATTATATCAGTAGCCTCTAGCACTCTATTCCCTGGAGCAACAAGGGCTGTCCCTACTGTGTTAAACTCTCTAGAATATGAATCAGCCATTAAAATTGCTTCCCTAGCTGAAGAAGTTATATTAGCATTAATTTCATACTGCTTTAATCTTTCTAATATAAAGTCTGGAACGCTATAAGGAACAAAAACATCCTTAATGCCGAGTTCCTTTATAACGTAAGCCAATGCTTCGTCTCCTTTCATTTCCTTTCCTACGGTCTCCTCTTTCCTTTTTGGTTGGCTCACAATATACTACGGCTTACAAAAGTATAAATTTTTTAAAAGCCGGGGGCGGGACTCGAACCCGCGAAAATAGCGGGTGACGGCTTTAAATCTCTGCGGCCCGCCGCCTTAACCGCTCGGCCACCCCGGCATTCAAATTAGGATATGTCATAAAAGTATTTTAAGGTTATTGTGATGATTGATTAACGTGAGATTTTGATAGCGTTTTCGAAAGTCGGAGAAGTTCTTAAAGAAATCAAGGAACTTACTGACTTCGTAATAATCGGGGATACCGTAGTTGATTTAGAATTAGGTAGAAAAGGTACTGAAAGTGATGTAGACTTATTTATTCTTTCAGTTAGTGTTTTTATAGACGAGGATAAAATAAGGGAATTCGCATTTGATCGTGGTTGGGACTTTGGAAAAACACCTATTGATACTCCCAGACTAATAGTAGGTGTTGATGACGAGCAACTTCAGGTAGATATGTATGAAAATATTCAAGACTTCTTTGTACCACAAGACATTATAGAAAATGCACAAGAAAGAAAAATTGGTAACGAGTATTTCAAAGTGATCAGGATAGAAGACTATATTTTACTTAAGGCAAATGCGTTTAGAGAAGAAGACGAGGATGAACTGAAGACTTTAGTGTACTTAATAGGAAGTGGAAAAATAGAAATAGATAAAAATTACTTAAAATCACACATTCAGTCTTTTCAAGAAAATGCAAAAAGTATCGAGGATAGACTTAAAAGTATCGGTATTAAGGTCTAACCTTTCTTGGCTGGTAACTCTTTCTTCTTCGGCCTTAGATTTTTACTATGACATCTCCTGCATTTTGTTGCCCTAATTGAGTTTAGAGCTCCACATTCTCTACACACTTTCTTTAAAAATACTCTTTGTTGTACTATTTGTAGCTTCACGGGATCGGTGAGTGGCATTTTTAACCCCAATTCACATATATCAAACGGTTCAAAAAACTTTGTGTTAGAGGCGGAGTTGAATTAAGATGAAGATACCGTTAGACTATATTTGTGTTAAAAGCGGTCTTTTGTGTAACCGTTGCCAATCTATGATTGATCGTGGAGAGGTAGAAAGTTTTGAAGTAGAAGTAATGAAAATTTTGTTAGATTTAGAAGAGACACAATTCAAAGAGCTAAAAGATACTACCTACCATAAGGCGTTTAAATTGAACAACCTACTTATTCTGATAGTAACTAGCGGACCGTCTATGACTTACCAAAAGTGGATAAAAGTTGCTAAGATTCTTCAGGATAAACTTGGCGTAAAAGTGAGAATTTTAGAGAAGAGTAACAATATAAAGTCTACTGCAAGCCAACTTTTAACACCTGCGAGAGTTCTAGGAGTTAACACTGTATGGTTACCAGACGGAACCGTACAGTACGTTGTGAGAGTCTCAAAATATGAGAAGAAGTTTTTACCGGCTGACGAAACTTCCCTAGAAGCTGCACTATCAAAGATTCATTCAATACCAGTTAGAATAAGGGTGGAGTAAAAATTGCTCAAGAACTATTATAATAACCAAATATTACCCGAGTTAGAGGGTAAGGAAGTTGTAGTTGCCGGCTGGGTTCATAACATAAGAGACTTAGGTGGTAAAAAGTTCATAATACTTAGAGATGCTAGCGGAATAGGGCAAGTCGTAGTTGATAAGGACAGTCCGGCGTTTAAAGTAGCTAATGAATTAACTCAGGAAAGCGTAGTGAGGATTAAGGGAAAAGTGAAAGCCGACAAGAGAGCACCTAGAGGTGCTGAAATTCACGCTGAAGATATAGAGATTTTAAGTTTAGCAAAAGTGCCCCTGCCTCTTGACGTAAGCGGAAAGGTAAAGGCTGATATTGACACGAGACTTAGAGAAAGAGTATTAGACCTAAGAAGACCTGAAATGACTGCTGTAGTAAAAATTCAGTCAGTGGTGTTAAGGACTTTTAGAGAAACTTTATACAATGAGGGTTTTGTTGAGATCTTTACTCCAAAGATTATAGCTGCAGCTACAGAAGGAGGAGCCCAGCTCTTTCCAGTGATATATTTTGGCAAGGAAGCTTTCTTGGCTCAAAGCCCCCAGTTATATAAGGAACTTATGGCGGGAGTAGTGGAGAAAGTTTTTGAAATCGGACCAGCATGGAGAGCTGAAGAGTCGGACACTCCATATCATTTAGCCGAATTTATAAGTATGGACGTTGAGATGGCGTTTGCTGATTACAATGACGTTATGAATTTAATCGAAAAATTGATCTATAATATAACCCAAAGAGTAAGTGAAGGCTGTAAGGAGGAATTAAAACTACTAAATTACACTCCGCCTACCGTAAAACTTCCTATAAAAAGAATTCCATATAAAGAGGCTATAGAGATACTTCAAAGTAAAGGATTAAACATTAAGTTTGGGGATGATATAGGAACCCCCGAATTAAGAATATTGAATGAAGTAATTAAGGAAGAGTTATACTTCATAACCGATTGGCCCACTATGGCTAGACCCTTCTATACTAAGGTTAAGGATAATGAACCTGAGGTAAGCGAAAGTTTCGATCTTATATATAAATGGTTAGAAATAGCTTCAGGCAGTACTAGGAATCATAGGAGAGAGATACTAGAGGAAGCTCTCAAAAAGAGAGGATTAAGACCAGAGAGTTTTGAGTTCTTCCTTAGATGGTTCGACTACGGAATGCCACCTCACGCTGGATTTGGAATGGGATTTGCCAGGCTTATGGTTATGCTAACTGGAATACAAAATGTTAAGGAGATAGTACTATTTCCGAGAGACAAAAAACGCCTAACGCCTTAGGTAAAGTTCCTAGGATCACCTCTGCTTATTTCTCTAATTACTAACGTAGCATACATACCCCGATCCAAGGAAAACGAGATTTTTTTACTTTCGTTCTTAAGTTCAACCTTAACGTTTCTGAGCCTCATAAAAGCTTGTCTTTTTAAATCTCTCAAGTTAACTTTAATTTCTGGAATATTAAAAGAATAACCTACTATACCTTCTTCAATAGCTATTTGCCTAATTAAGGGATCCATGGGCTCAACAAACTTCTTCGGAACAGTAAGAATCACGTTATCAGCTTCTCTCCCTCTCAATTTATCCGCCATTAGAGAAAGATACTTGTTAAATAGATAAGATTGGTAAGCTTCAACGAAAAATCCTAGAGGGGTCTTAACCCTTTTAATTGCAGACAAACAGTCTTCCCCTCTAATTAGAGCTTTCAGTACTTCCCTTTCATCCCTGAACTTTTTAGGGAAAAGTTGGAGCGCCTTTTCATAGTCTCCTTTTTCATATGCTAATCTTGCCTCCTTTATTATCTCATGCTCCAATTCAAAAGGATGACCGATCAACCAATTAATTGCCTCACACCATTGCCTTAGAAATAAGTATTTCCCGACCAAGTGCGTATTAGGTCTCCTTGTGCCGAACCTTTGATAACCTATATAAGCAAATAGATATTTCACATTGCTCACAGTTGCCAATCTCTTGGCGAGTTCATTTTCGTCATCACTAACTAATTCTAACTCAAAAATATTACCCGTGTGGTTAAATTTTTCGTCTGAAAAACCAAGAAAATTTACCTCGAACTTTTCCTCCTTGTAATTGTCTATTTCAGGTTTACCTGAAAAGTAGATTATCTGTTGCGTTATTGCGTTAGTATCCTTTATTCCAATATAAATAGGTTTTCTACCGGTTAGTCTAGTTATTTTATCGATAACAGTGAAATGATCTATTCCGATCTTCTTTAATAGATATACAGCATATTTACCCTTATCCTTTCCTCTCCACTCAGTTACGGGTTTATACGAAATCTCTTCGACTACAATAAATCCATCCGGTCTGAGTATTTTAACGTTTAACGGAGCCCATTCTTCGTTTATATAATATTTCTCGAGTCCTAAAGAGAGATCTATCAAAGGAGGTGTTACAGTAATTTTAGGTCACCCGTTATTTTATCTATAATCTCTGAAGGAGCAGGCCCTATACCTACGCATGTAATAGTGCCAGGCTCTAATTGAGTCTTGCCTGCATCCTGAATTACAACTGTAGGCAAATTGTAATCTTGTGCTAGCTTGGACCTTTTTAGTAATTCTTCAAGACTGTTAACCTTAACCACAATCTTGGGTTGTCCTTCAGATAGCCATTCTTCGAGCCATTCCCTCCAACTTTCTTTTCCTTTTTTTAATATATCCACAACTAAAGAAACCGCAGCGTGAGCTACTTGTGCGGCAGTTTTTCCTTTTCCCATTTCAATATCTGTCCTCACTATTATAACCATTTTAATTGGCATAAGCAAAGAGAGAATTTATAAGGTTATTAAAAAGTATTGTAAGCAATGAGTATTTCATTTAGGTTAAGCTTAAAAGAGGAAATAGAACCACCAGTATGTTCAAGTTGCGGAAAGATAATACATCCCAGAGAGAAAGGCGTAGAATTTCTGTGCCCTAACTGCGGAGAAGTAATTATAAGAAGGTGCTATGAATGCAGAAAGCAAGGCGTCACTTACGTTTGCCCAAAGTGTGGATTTGAAGGTCCTTGAGGTGTAAGAGGAATGGCAGATGTGTTAGTTATTTTGAAGGTATATCCTGATAGTGACGAAGTAAACCTTGACAATTTAACACAACAGATAAACAGTAGATTACCACAAGGATATAAAATAGTTAGAAAAGACACGGAGCCAATAGCATACGGCCTAAAGGCATTAGTAGTATATATACAAATGCCAGAAAATACGGAAGGAGGTACGGAATCCTTAGAGGAAATAGTTAACGGAATAGAAGGAGTAAGTCATGCCGAAGTACTGCAAGTAACGCGTCTAGGTTTTTAAGTATTTCCCTTTTTAATTAATTAAATAATAGTTGATGCTTAAGCTCTTATACCTCATTTTTTATATTACTTAATGGGATTGCGTTGAGTAGTGCTGAATTTACTCCTTCGAAGAAGGAGCTTATCTTGAGAGTTGTTGAAGCTAAGCAAAAAGACGTTGGAAGGGGAAAAGTAAGGATAGACATTGATCTATTATCACAAATAGGCGTTAGTCCCGGAGAAGTAGTCGAGATCGAAGGACAGAGAAAGACTGCCGCAATAGCATGGCCTTTGGCCCCAGAGGATACATTGAATGAGGAAGACAAATACATTATAAGAATGGATGGTATAACGAGAAAGAACGCAGGAGTCGCAATAGGTGACAAAGTAATAGTAAGAAAGGCTAATCCGAAGGTTGCAACAAGTGTCAGGCTAGCTCCTTCAAATTTTTCTATTACGGTTGATCCAGGTTTCATTTCTTATGTTAAGAAAAAACTCAAGGACACCCCCCTAGTTGAAGGTGATACAGTTTTAATACCAGTATTAGGGCAAGCTATTCCATTTAGTGTTATCCAAGTAAGGCCACAAGGTGTAGCAATAGTATCCGACGAGACCAGTATAACGATATCAGAGAAACCGTTCGAACAAGCGAAGTATCCGAGAGTTACTTATGAAGATATAGGAGGGATGAAACATATAATTCAGAAAATAAGGGAGCTTGTTGAGTTACCGTTAAGGCATCCGGAACTATTTAAGAGACTAGGTATTGAACCACCTAAGGGTATTTTACTGTACGGCCCACCTGGAGTAGGTAAAACACTTTTAGCAAAAGCAGTAGCTAATGAAACTGAAGCCTACTTCACATCAATAAATGGACCTGAAATAATGAGCAAGTTCTACGGTGAAAGCGAGCAAAGACTTAGGGAAATATTTGAAGATGCAAAGAAACACGCTCCAGCAATAATATTCATAGACGAGATTGACGCGATCGCGCCGAAGAGAGATGAAGTAATAGGAGAAGTGGAAAGAAGGGTAGTGGCACAATTACTCACGCTGATGGATGGTCTTGAAAATAGGGGTAATGTTATAGTTATAGCTGCTACTAACAGACCTAATGCGATAGACCCTGCTCTAAGGAGACCCGGTAGGTTTGATAGAGAATTAGAGATCCCCTTACCAGATAAGCAAGGTAGACTAGAAATATTACAAATACATACGAGGAGTATGCCGTTATCTAAAGATGTCGATCTACAGAAATTAGCCGATATGACCCACGGATATACTGGAGCAGACTTATCAGCATTAGTGAGAGAAGCTGCTATGAACGCCCTAAGAAGATATTTGCAAATGATAGATTTAAGCCAAGATAAAATCCCACCTGAAATCTTAGAAAAAATGGAAGTTAATATGGACGATTTCCTTAAGGCATTCAAGGATATAGTGCCTAGCGGTCTGAGAGAGATATATGTTGAAGTACCAGAGGTTCACTGGGACGATATAGGAGGGTTAGATGATGTAAAAGAGGAGTTGAGAGAGGTAGTAGAATACCCATTAAAGTATAGAGAGGCATACGAGAATGTAGGTATTGAACCACCTAAGGGTATTCTTTTATTCGGCCCACCTGGGACTGGTAAAACAATGCTGGCAAAAGCAGTAGCAACAGAAAGCGGAGCAAACTTCATAGCAGTAAGAGGACCAGAAGTACTATCAAAAT